>DATKLH010000015.1:0-32835 GCA_035542515.1 Casimicrobiaceae bacterium | reverse complement strand
GCGCTGTCCCTTCTTTCCGGTGTCACCAGCCTTGTCACCGGTTTCGCGGTCGCGCTTGGGCGCCTCTACGGCCCGCGCGGATTGCGGTCCGTACTCGTGCTCTATATCGACTCGATGCGTGCCATCCCGGTGCTCGTCGTGCTCGTGTGGACGTTCTTCGCGCTGCCCATCGTGGCCGGCGTGACCTTCCCGCCGTTCTGGGCGGCACTGCTCGGGTTGACCGTGCACCTGGCCGCCTACGCCGCGGAAATCATTCGCGCGGGCATCGAGTCGGTGCGTCCCGGCCAAACCCGCGCCGCCGTCGCGCTCGGGATGTCGAGGTCGCAAGTCCTGCGTCGCATCGTGTTGCCGCAAGCGATCGTGCGCATGCTTCCGGCGTTCGGTTCGCTGCTGTCGGTCACCATCAAGGACACGGCGATCGCCTCGGTGATTGCCGTACCCGAGCTCATGCGTCAATCCGAGACGCTCGCGGGCCAGAGCTTCCAGCCCATCGAGGTTTACACCTTCGCGATGCTGCTCTACTTCCTCATGCTGTTCCCCGTCACGCGCGGCGTCGATCGCGTCTATCGCCGGTTCGCGCACCTGGGTCGCTCCTAAAGCACGATCGCCGCATCATGACCTTCGACTGGTCGGTCGTCTGGGCGCATCGCGCCGACCTGCTGGCGGCGACCGGAACGACCTTCCTGCTCACGTTGGCGACCATGGCCATTGCGGTGCCTTGCGGCATCGTCGTGGCGATGCTGCGTCTGTCGAAGGTGGCCCCTGTGCGCGCGGTCGCGACCGCGTACGTCGAGCTGTTTCGCAACCTGCCGCTGATCCTGGTGGTCTATTGGGCCTTCTACGTGCTGCCGATCCTCACCGGCATCGGGCTTTCGCCGCTCGCGACCGGGCTCGCCGCGCTGTCGCTCAACGTCACCGCCTACAACTCCGAAACGTGTCGCGCGGGAATCAACTCGATCCGGCGCGGCCAGGTCGAGGCGGCGCTGGCGCTCGGGATGAGCCGCGCGCAGGCCATGCGGCGCGTAATACTTCCGCAGGCGTTGCGTCGTATCCTCCCGGTGCTCGCGAGCACGTGGGTCTCGCTGTTCAAGGACACCTCGCTCGTGTCGGTGATCGCAGTGACCGAGCTCGCCTATGTCGCGATGCAGATTCGCGCGCAGACCTTTCGCGTGCTCGAGATGCTCACCGCGATGGCCGTGATCTACTGGCTGCTGGGCTATCCCCAGGCCAAGCTCGCGGACTGGATCCAGCGGCGCTACGCGGTGAACGAATGAGCACCGACACCAGCAAGCGCGGCGGCGCAACGATCATCCGCTATCGCGAGGTGGTCAAGCGCTTCGGCAGCTTTCAGGCGTTGAACGGCGTATCGCTCGAGGTGCATGCCGGCGAAGTGGTGTGCCTCATCGGTCCATCGGGCTCGGGCAAGTCGACGCTGCTTCGCTGCACCAACGGCCTGGAGCAGATCGACGGCGGCGAGATCGCATTCGAAGGCACGCTGCTGTCGAGCGACGAACGCAAGCTTCGCGCGATGCGCGCACGCATGGGGATGGTTTTCCAGAGCTTCGAGCTGTTTCCGCACCTGACGGCCCTGGCGAACGTAGCCGAAGGTCCGCGGACCGTGCTGGGCATGAAGCAGGAAGACGCGAATCGTCGCGCGGCCGCGCTGCTCGACAAGGTCGGGCTCGCGGACAAGGCCGGCAATCATCCCGCTGCGCTCTCCGGCGGTCAGCAGCAGCGCGTGGCCATCGCGCGCGCGCTCGCGATGGAGCCCGACGTGATGCTGTTCGACGAGCCGACCTCCGCGCTCGATCCCGAGACCATCGGCGAGGTGCTGAACGTGATGAAGAAGCTCGCCGAGGAGGGCATGACCATGGTCGTGGTCACGCACGAGATGTCGTTCGCGCGCCGCGTCGGCGATTGGGTCGCGGTGTTCGACGCGGGTCGCATCGTGGAGGAAGGTCCGCCGCAGCAGATCTTCGACGCCCCGCGGACCGACCGCACGCGCGACTTCCTGAGTCACCTCGGCTGGTCGGGTTGAGGCGAAGACGCAGACGCAGCGTTGACAGACCTCAGCTGTCGAGTAGCCGCACGCGTGGACGTCCGCCATGAGCACGTTGCACGCAAGAGCAGACGTCGTGCCTGCGCAGGCGTGCACCCGCGACGTTGTTCTTCCAGCGGGCGCCGAACGAAACTCACCGGGTTCCCCGCTTGCGCGGGAACGACCCATGCGCAGCATTCATGGCCGCTGCGGTAACGTCCGGAACCTGCGCACCTAGTTCTTCGGCCCGAGACGCCACTCCACCACCGGCAGCGGAGGCTGCTGTCCGGCCGGAAGATAGGCGGGACCCGCATCGCCGCCCGGCCCCAGCGACTTCACGAAGCGGTACATCGCGCGCAGGTCCGATTCGCTCATCGCATTGACGTTGAACCACGGCATCGGCGGACGCGTCTTGAGCGTCTTGGCGTACTTGACCCATTCGGCTTCGTTGTAGCGCGCGACGACGATGCGCAGGTTGGGCGCGTAGGTCGTGCCCCACGGGCCGGCGAATCCGAGCGGGCCGCTGCCCTTGAGCCATTCGCTCTGCGGCACCTGTCCGCCGCTCGGCGCGTAGTTGTCGGTGTGGCAGTCGTTGCATCCGCCGATCATGACCACGTAGCGACCGCGTTCGAGTTGCTTTTGTTGCGCCGAGCCGGTGGCGGCGCGCTGGGCTGCCGGTGCATCGGCGGCAATGACGGTCTGGGCGGCGAGCAAGCCAATCGCCGCCATGGCAAAGCCCAATGCAGAGGTTTTCATCGTTCGGCTCTCCCTGAAGTCCAAATGAATGATCGTGGCCTCGGCGTCCCGCCGCGCGACGCGCTACAACCCTAGCAATAATTCGCATTCCGCGACAGCGCCGGGATCTATCCGCCGGATCGGGGAGTCGAAGTTGGTTGCCCATCCCGTCGGTGCGTGCCGCAAGGCAAATGCGGTCCTGACGAGCCCAACTGTCCTCGTCCACGCCGGATTCCCGAACACCCCTCGGGAATAAAGGGCCCGATGCAACTGTAGTCATGCGACTCCACGTACGCTTCCCCGCATCAACCGAGGACCCACATGGACCGACGCATCATCGAGATCTACGACGACTACACCCATGCCCGGACGCCACGGCGCGTGTTCCTCGATCGCCTCGCCCGAGTCACCGGCAGCGCCGCGGCCGCCATGGCGATGCTGCCCGTGCTCGAGAACAACTACGCCCGGGCGGCAATCGTGGCCGCCGATGATGCTCGAATCACCACCCAGGGCGTCGAGTACAAGGGCGCGACCGGCAGCGTGAAGGCCTATCTCGCGCTCCCCAAGGGCGCATCCGGCAAGCGCGGCAGCGTGATCGTCATCCACGAGAATCGGGGCCTGAATCCGCACATCGAGGACGTCACGCGTCGCGTGGCGGTCGAGGGATTCAACGCGCTCGCACCCGACCTGCTGTCGCCTTCGGGCGGCACCCCGGCCGACCAGGACAAGGCGCGCGACGAGATCGGCAAGCTCGACACCAACAGCACGGTGGCGAACATCGTCGCGGCCATCGCATACCTCAAGGCGCGTCCCGACGCGAACGGCAAGGTGGGCATCGTCGGCTTCTGCTGGGGAGGCGGCATGGTCGATCGCGCCGCGATGGCGGCACCGGACCTGACCGCTGCGGTGTCGTATTACGGGCCGATCCCGCCGAGCGCCGACGCGTCGAAGATCAAGGCCAGGATGCTGCTGCACTACGCCGGGAACGACGGCTTCGTCAATCCGAAGGTTCCCGAGTTCGAGCAAGCCCTCAAGGCGGCGCACGTGCGCTACGAGAAGTTCGTGTATGAAGGCGCCGAGCACGCGTTCAACAACGATACGGCGGGTCCGCGCTACAACAAGGCGGCTGCCGATCTGGCGTGGTCGCGCACCGTCGCGTTTCTCAAGAGCAATCTTGGATAGGCGACGCGCGATGGGCGATGGGCGCTAGGCGATAGGGTCGCTGCCGCAGCGCCGGAGGACTCATGCCGCGGCGGGGACCCCGCGCGCGCGGGCCAGCAGCCAATCGTTGAATCGGCTGCGCGGTTTGCGCGCCGCACGTTCGGCGACCAGCGCGTGAGCGAGGCGTGCGCGTTGCGCACGCAGCGCCGACTCGACCAGCGTCAGGTGAATGATGTCGCATTGAGCGGCGCTGCCGCCGCAATGCAACGCCATGTGGCGAACCGCGCCGAGGCGCGCGACGGCTTCCGCATAGCGGCCCTCGCAGAACGCAATCAGCGCTACGCACAGGGCCAGTCCCAACGTGGCAGCGGCGTCAGCATACGCATGATCTGCTCGTGCGTGCCGGCGCAGCAGACGGAGCACGCGCCCGGTCTGCCACGCATGTCCGGCGCCGGCGAACGCGATCGCAGCGTGAACGAGAGCGAACACACGCATGCCATGCAGCGCCTTGGACTTCCACGCATATGCCAGTCGCGACCACCGCATGCCAAGGTCGACTCCGCGCAGGCGCAGCCGCCATAGCAACGAAGAGGCGTCGATCAGCGCGTGGGTGGCACTGTCCGTAGCAGGGACGAGGGCACGGTCGTAGATTGCGAGTGCCTTGTCTGCCTGCTCCAGGTCGAGCCAGAACAGGGCGAGATGCCAGTTGTTGTGCGCGTTGTATCCGCTAGCCGCCCACAGGTTGCGCGTCGACTGCAGCCATTCGATGCCTTCGCGCGAACGGCCCTGCATCTCGAAGACATGTGCCATCACATGCGTCGCCGCCGCACTGTCGGGCGCGAATCGCAGTGCGCGCCGCGCGGCCGCCTCGGCGGCGACGTAGTCCCCGTTCTCCTCGAGGCCGAACGCGTGCATCGCCAGCACGTGGCCATAACCGGGAACGCTCGCGTCCCAGTGCGGAAGCACCTGCGCGATGCGATCTCGCAGCATCTCGCGCCGGCCCAGGCGAAAATCGAGGGCGTGCGCGACGTGCAGGGCCAGAACGTCGCGCGGATAGTCCACGAGCAGGTCGCCGTACAACAGCAGCGCGCGTTCGACCTCCCCGTCGAGCCATGCGCGTGCAGCCTCTGCGTGACGCCGCTCACGATCGTTGGCGGATCCTGCGCGAGCGAAGACGGCTGCCGTCGCTCGCTTCAACCTGGCATCGGTCGTGTTTTCCCCGGCAAGCACACGCAGCGCCGCGCGTGCGCAATGCCCCATCACGAAACCCGGATCCCGATCCAGCGCAGCAGCGACCACGGCTTCGGGATCGCCGCGGCTTGCTTGCAGCAGGACCATTGCCGCGTCGAGCGCAGCGAGCGAACGGACATCCGTGCTCGAAACGGCGAGCCCTTGCGCGTCGTTCAGTGGCATGGCGTGCAGTAGGAAAGCGACGCCGCCAGTATTCCGTCGCGTCCGCAAGGGCGCCATCGCAGCGCCGCCGGTAATCTTGACTGCGCGTCCGTGAACGGACGCTATCGCAGATCGCGACCGACGAGCTGTCGCTCGGTCCGCTCCACTGCGGCAGGCGCGGCGTGCGCGACGGCACTCGTCCTCTGACGTCGCCACGCCGCGGGCGGCATGCCGACCAGTCGCTTGAATGCGCGGCTGAAGGCCGCTTCCGAATCGTAGCCGGCCTCGAGCGCAATCGAGGCGATGTTCATCGTGGTTTGCAGCAGCAGGCCGGAGGCGACTTGCATGCGCCAATGCGTGAGGTACTGCATCGGCGGCTGCCCGACGAAGTGGGCGAAGCGCTCGTGCAAGGCCGACCGCGACAAGCCGACTGCATCGCCGAGCTCGTCGATTGTCCAGCGATGCTGCGGCCGCTCGTGCAGGAATGCGAGCGCGCGTCCGACGAAGCGATCGCGCAGACCGGCGAGCCATCCGGTCTGCTCGCTCGGAAGCCGATCGAGATGGCGGCGCACCGCTTCCACGAACATCATCTCGGAGAGCCGCTCGAGGACCGCTTCGCCTCCCGGGCGCTTGTGGTTCGCTTCCTCCACCGCGACCTCGATGAAGTGCCCGATCCAGCCCCCCTTGGCTGCCGCGCCGGGAATGTGCAACAGACGCGGCAGCGCTGCGAGCAAAGGATTGAACGGTCGCGCATCGCAACCAAGGAAGCCGCACACCACCTTGGCGCGATCGGACCCACCACCGTCGAGCTGCGCGGTGGTGGTCTGCTCGCCGCGTTGGGTGAGCACGTAGGGCAGCTGCGCGGGCTTTGGAACGAAGAAGACGCTCGGGTCGATCTCGGTCGCGCGCAGCCCCGGCGCGCTCGAGATCACGTGTGCATCGCCTTGCGGGAACATGATCACGTCACCCGCCTCGAGCCGCACCGGCGTCTCGCCGGACAGGGCACCCCAACAGCTGCCGTGCGTGACGACGTGATACTCGATCATGTGCTCGACACCGGGGAGGATCGCGTTCACCAGCTCGCTCGCGCGCGGCGTCTCGGCGACCCACGGCGAGATGCCTTCGACGTAGAAGAAGATCGCGCCTCGAAGCCGTACCGCGCGCAACAACTCCGAAAGGGTGTCCTTGCTCATGGCTGGGCAGGATACTGCACATCTTCCTCGGGTAGCGATTCGCAGCGGCTCACGCGCGCTGCGCTCGCCATCCTTGCCTATCGGCGTGGCGAATGCGATGTGCCGACGCCAAACGCAGACGATCGGGCAAGCCTCGCGGATTCCCGGTCAACCTGTCCCGCAATCGCGGATGCCGGGTCAAGTCTTGACGACTCGCGGCCGATCGTCAATCGGAATGCGCTCGGACAATGGGCTCGTCGGCATCCAGCCGACTCCTTTCCGCAAACCGATCCGACCATGGAGCAATGCATGCACGTCATCGACAAACCCGCCGCCGGCGTCGCGGCCCCGGATTTCGACGCCATCAAGACGCGCCAGCAGGCCACCTGGGCCGCGGGCGATTTCGGCGTCATCGGTACGCGCCTGCAGATCGTCGGCGAAACGCTTTGCGAGGCGGCCGACGTCTGTGCGGGCGAGCGCGTGCTCGACGTCGCTGCCGGCAACGGCAACGCCTCGCTCGCTGCCGCACGCCGCTTCGCCGAGGTCACGTCGACCGATTACGTTCCGGCGTTGCTCGATCAGGCGCGTCAGCGGGCGCAGGGCGATCGACTGACCCTGGCCTTCCAGGTGGCGGATGTCGAGAACCTGCCGTTCCCCGACGCGAGCTTCGACGTCGTCCTGTCCACCTTCGGCGCGATGTTCGCGCCCAATCAGCACAGGACAGCGCGCGAGCTTCTACGTGTGACGCGTCCTGCGGGTCGCATCGCGATGGCCAACTGGACACCCGAGGGATTCCTCGGAGACATGTTTCGCGTCTTGTCCGGCTTCGTTCCGCCGCCTGCGGGGCTCGCTTCGCCGATGGCCTGGGGCAGCGAGCCGCGCATCGTGGAATTCTTCGGTCCGCACGTCGACGCGATGCGCTGCCAACGACGCAACTTCAACTTCCGTTTCGCGTCGGCGGAACATTTCATCGAGATCTTCCGCACCTACTACGGACCGACGCTCAAGGCGTTCGCGGCGCTTGCGCCCACCGAGCAGGAAAAGCTGCACGCCGCGCTCGCGGATCTGTTGAACCGCAGCAACACTGCGCGGAACGGTACGCTGGTGGTGCCGGCCGAATACCTCGAGGTGGTGATCACCAGGCGTTGACGCTGTCTCAGCCCGCGAGCGCCGCGGCCACGCGCTGCGGCGTGAGCGGAAGATCGCGAATGCGCGCGCCGGTCGCGTTCGCGACGGCATTGGCGAGCGCCGCTGCAGTCGGTCCTTGCGCGGCCTCTCCGGTGCCGAGAAACGGTGTGCCGGGACGTTCGATGACCTCCACGTCGACGCTGCGCGGAAGGCTCTGGAAGCGCAGGATCGGATAGCCGTTCCAGTCGCGGCTTTCGATGCGCTGCGCGTCGTAGGCGACGCTTTCGTACATCGTCCACGACAGCGACTGCACGATGCCGCCTTCCATCTGGTTGCGGATGCCGTCGGGACTCACGGCGTCGCCGCTGTCGACGGCGCACGTCACACGCTCGACCATCACGCGCCCGCTCTCGCGGTCCACGCGCACTTCCATCGCGATCGCCGCATACGCACCGAGGTTCTTGTAGCGCGCGAATGCGAAGCCGCGGCCGCGACCGTTGCCGGTCTTGAAGCGGTCCCAGCCGAAGCGTTCCGCTGCGCTTCGAACCACGTCCTGCGCTCGCGTGTCGGCGAGATGGCGCAACCGGAACGCGACCGGATCGGCCTTGGCCGCCGCGGCAAGCTCGTCCACGAAGCTCTCGATGGCGAAGACGTTCGCGTAGGCGCCAAGCGAGCGCAACGCGGACACACGCAGCGGCAGAAATGGCACGAAGTGATGCACCACGCGCAGGGCAGGAATGGTGTACAGCGGCACCGCATTGCGATCGCCGCCACCCTCCGGCTGCGGAATCGGTTGCGGTTTGGGAAGGCTGAACGGCTCCTGCAGGTATTGAGCCGCCAGCAGGTTGCCAGCGCGTCCCGGTCGCGTGGAATGCGGTCCGCTCCAGACTTCGTACTGCCAGTCGCTGATCGCGCCGTTCGCGTCCACGGCCGCGCGCGCAGTGCAAACCATGACCGAACCGTAAGGCTCGTAGCCGTTCTCCTGCTCGCGCATCCACTGCACGCGCACGGGACGACCCGGCAGGGCGAGCGCGATCAGCGCGGCGTCCGCCGCCACATCGTCGGCGGCGTTGTGGCCATAGCAGCCCGATCCTTCCATGTGGATGCAATGGACCTTGTCGGGAGGCAGGTGCAGCATTTCGGCGAGAGCGCCCCGCAACGGATAGACGCCCTGGCTGTGCGTCCACACGGTCACGCCGCCATCCTGCGCCTGCGCGACCGCGCACGACGGACCGATCGACGCGTGCATCTGGTAGGGACGCCGATAGGTGGCCTCGAGCGTCCATGTCGCAGGCACGCTCGCGCTATCGCGAATGACATAGTCGTCGTGCGGCAGCTTGACGAGCTGCGCATACGCGTCCTTCTGTGCTTGCAGCGGTCGCTCGTCCCAGGTGGTTGCACGGTTGAGCTCGCGCAGGGCGCGAATCGATTGGTACTCGCGTTGCGCGACTACCGCGAGGAAGCTCCCGTTGCGCACGAGCTTCACCACACCCGGCATCTTCTCCACCCGCGCGGCATCCACGCTCTTCACCCGCGCGTCGTATGCGGGCAGACGCAACACCCGCGCATGCAGCATGCCGGGAAGGCGCAGATCGTGCACATAGGCCGCGCCGCCGGTGACCTTGGCCGGAATGTCGACCCGCGCGAACGGTTTGCCCATCACCGTGCGATTGCGCGGGTCGCGAAGCTTCGACGCGGGCTTCGCGGTCACGTGCAGCGGCTGGTCGGTCACCAGGTCGGCGTATTTCACGCTGCGCCCATCGGATGCGTATACCGCGGCGTCACGCGCGACGCAGGTTTCGCTCGCCACGCCAAGCTTCGCGGCGGCGAGATCGACCAGGATTTCACGCGCCTGCGCGGCCGCGTGCATGATCGCCGTGCCGCTGTTCGACATCGATTGGCTGCCTGCGGTATAGCCTTCGTTCGGCGTGCGCGAGGTGTCCGCGGTGACCAGCGTGATGTGCGACGGCGTGACCGCGAGCTCTTCGGACGCGATCTGCAGCAACGCGGTCTTGACGCCTTGCCCCAGCTCGGCCTTGCCGGTGAACAGGGTGATCGTGCCGTCCGGGGCGATGCGAATCCACGCGTCGATCAACGGCGTCTGCTTGAGACTTCCCGGAAGCGATGCGGCGCCTTCAGTGCCTTGGGCGAGCACGTGGCCCGCGAACGAAAATCCGACCACGAGGCCACTGCACGTGGCGAGAAACTCGCGGCGCGACATGCCGACGCGGTCCATGGTCTAGCCCCGTCCGCTGGCGGCGGACATCGCGGCCGCCGCACGCCGGATCGCGCGTTCGATTCGCATGTGCGTACCGCAGCGGCACAACGACGGTTGCATGTGCGCGCGGATCTCCTCGTCGGTGGGATTCGCGTTGCGCTCGAGCAACGCCTGTGCTCGCATCACCATGCCCGCTATGCAATAACCGCATTGCGCCGCCTGCTCGTCGATGAACGCCTGTTGCAGCGGACCCGGTTTCTCGACGGTGCCCAGTCCCTCGATGGTGCGGATGCGCCGTCCGGGCAGTCCGGCGATGGGCGTCACGCACGAGAACGCGGTGTCGCCGTCGATCAGCACGGTGCACGCGCCGCACTGTCCGAGGCCGCAGCCGAACTTCGCGCCGTTGAGCGCGAGGTCGTCGCGAAGGACGTAGAGCAGCGGCGTGGTGGGTTCGGCGTCCACCGCGTGGTCGCGGCCGTTGACGTTGAGGGTGATCATGAAGCGCTCCGTTGCGGTCGTTCGGCGCGGATGCGATCGACCTCGCTCTCCACATCGCGCCACGGTTCGGCACGACTGTATCGCGCACGGATGTAGCGCACCAGGGCGGCGGTTTGTGCCGCCGTGAACGCGCCGCGAAAGCCGGGCATCGACCGGCTCGGCTCGCCCTCGACCGGCGCGAGGCCGTCGGTGATGACACGGATGATGTTGGTCGGCACCACGTCGGTGACCGCCGTGCTGAATTCGAGATGCACGCCGCGCTGCGTGCGATCGTGGCAGCTCGCGCACGCGCCTTCGTAGAGCAGCGCTGCATCGTCGTGACCATCGGAATCGGACGGAGCGGCGTCGATCTGCGCGCGTGAGACCGCGACCGAGGTCCCGACGCTGCTGCGACCCGCACGCGAGGCGATGTACTCGGCGATGGCGCGCACGTCCGCCTCGTCGACCTCGGCGAGATTGGCCGCGACCGGCGCCATCGGGCCGCGCGATGCGCCGTGATGCTCGTCGTAGCCCGAGCGCAGGTATCTCGTGAGCGCGTCGGCAGTCCAGGCAAGCGGCGCGCGCGACGATTCGTCGATCGCCGGCGCGTGCCAGCCTTCCGCTTCGCCGCCGGACAGATCGCGACCGGATTGCTCGGCGCCCATGCCGTTGCGCGGCGTATGGCAGGCGCCGCAATGCGCGAGACCGTCGACCAGGTAGCGCCCGCGATTCCATTGCGCGCTCCGCGCCTGATCGGGCGCGATCGGCCCGCGATGAAGATAGAGCACCTTCCAGATGCCCAGCAGCGGGCGTGCGCCGAACGGCATGCGCAACTGGTTGGCGGGCGCAGTTGCGCGCACCGGCTCGCGCGTCATCAGGTAGACGTAGATCGCATCGACGTCGTCGTCGGCGACATGCGTGAAATGATCGTAGGGGAATACCGGATACAGGTGACGACCATCCGGCGCGACGCCTTCGTGCATCGCGCGCCGGAAATCGGCCACCGACCACTTGCCGATGCCGGTATCCGGATCGGGTGTGATGTTGGTCGAATAGATCGTGCCGAAGAGCGTCGGGATCGCTCGACCGCCCGCGAAGGTCACGCCGTCGCCAGCGGTATGACAAGTATTGCAGTTGCCCAGGAACGCAAGCTGCCGGCCTTGTGCCACGACGCGGCGATCGAAGATGGTGCCCCCGGGCGTGTCCGCTGCGCCGGTCGCGATGACTGCCGCGGCGCTGACGGCGAGCGCGACGAGCGAGGCGAACAGGCGCCGGATGGTCATGGCGAGCGTGAAAGGGGGGGTCGACTTCAGTAAACCACTGGCTGTTCCCTGCCATTCCGCTATCGCCGGGTTGCTCATGAGCTGTCCGTCGCCGTGTCGGCCTGGGGCGGCACGCTTTGCAAAATGGCATCGAGGTCGGCCTCGCCGAGCGGCTTGGCCAAATGAAAGTCCAAGCCGGTGGCGGATGCCTGAGGGCTGTCGCCTGCCGTCCCGTCGGTGATCATGGCAACCAGCTTTGCGCCGGCGCCGCATGGCAGCGCCCGGATCTCGCTCACCGCGGCGCCCATCTGCGGCAAATCGAGGCTCAGGACGATGAGATGCGGGTGGAACCGCTCGCTTTTGGATACCGCCTCCGCGGCGCTGTTCGCCGTGACCACGTAATGACCTTGGGCCCGCAGCGTCGTCGCAAGCGACATCGCGCCGCTTTCGTGGTCGGCCACCACGATGCGAGTCGGCTCCGCGGGCGAAGCGATGCTGCGTTTTGCGTACCGGGATCCCAGTGCGCCGTCGCGCGCTACGGCGTGAGCACGCTCGTGCGAGATGGAGGTCGCTGCGACGAGCCTTTGTATCTGGCGATACATCATGTCGAGCGTAGTGTGCGAACGCTCGTCCTTGCCGACGAGGTGGCGCAGCAGGTTCAAGCCGTTTTGCAGCGGCGCGAGCGGCCCGCGCAATCCGTGCAGTATCGTGCCGAGGAGCTCCTCGCTCTCCCGTTCATGACGACGCAGCGCGTTCATCTGTCGCGTCATGTCTTCGATGGTATCGACCCAGCCATCGACGGCTCCGTCGCCGTCCCGGGTCGGCACGTACGTGGCATGGACCGGCTTGCGTCCTGCGGCCGCGAACTCGATCTCGCTCTCGAATTCCACGCGCTCGCCGGCGAGCGCGCGCCGGCAAAACGGCAGCAGTCGGGCGAACGTCGCGCGGCCCAGGACCTGCTCGATGTCCGCACCGATCAGCTTGGCCGGCGTTGCGCCGAGCCAGGCCGCATAGCGCGGGCTCGCCCAGCGATACCGCAGGTCGGCGCCGCAATGCGAGACCAGTGCGCTGGTAGCACGCGTGACCTTGCGAAGCTGCTCGCTGGCGCTTTCGATGCGCGCCGCGTTCGGGGATGTGCGCCTCGTCACGTCGCAATACACGCCGATCGCACCGAGCGTGGCTCCCTGCGCGTCGATCAGCGGCGCGATGTTGACGTCGAGCACCCGCGTTTGCCCCGTGGACGTCTTCACGTGATGGACGCAATGCATCGTCGCCGTGCCCGAGTCGGCGCAACGCCATAACGCTTCCAGCGAAGCTGGAGCGCAGCTCGGGTTGTCGCCGATCGCTCGTGGAATGGCGGGCAGCGTCGACGCGCTCGCCCGCGAATCGGCGCTCGTCGACAACCCAAGCAGCTCGAATGCAGTGAGGTTGCCGTAGAGTTTGTTGCAGCTACCGTCCGCGATCCAGACGCCGACAGGCAACCGCTCCAGCAGATCTTCCAGCCGGAGGGCAGGTTCATTCATGGGCGCGTTGAAGCCCTGGCGTTGCGCGGTGGACGCACCAAGCATACGGCGCTGTTGTACATTCGTGCAAGCGCACTGGCGCGCCGGGCGGCACGGATCGCAACGAATTCGCAAATTGCCGCTCAAACGTCCTCGCGCATCGCGCAGGCACGACCCGCACACACCCCGCACCCCGGACGATATGGCAGAGACAGGACAATGGGCTTTCCCCGCGGAACTGCGGCCTGCACACGAGGAGCTCGCTTTCGACCTGCGGCCCGCGCTCGATGCGGTGGTGATGATTCACACCGAAGTGCCGGAGGATGCCTTCACGGCGCAAATTCTCGGCACGGAGCGGCTCGGCAGCGGCGCGCTCATTCGCGACGATGGCCTGATCCTGACCATCGGCTACGTGATCACCGAGGCCGAATCGATCTGGATCACGGCGGCCAACGGCCAGGTGTTGCAGGGACATACGCTCGCGTACGACTTCGCGACGGGCCTCGGCCTGGTACAGGCGCTGGGCCGCCTCGACATCCCGGTGCTCAAGCGCGGTTCGGCGGCGCGGCTCCGCGAAAACAGCGATGTGCTCGTGATCGGCCATGGCGGCATCGCACACGCATTGAGCGCTCAGGTGGTCGCCAAGCGCGAGTTCGCCGGTTATTGGGAGTACCTGCTCGACGAGGCGATCTACACCACGCCGCCGCACCCCGAGTGGGCGGGCGCGGCGTTACTCGACGTATCGGGACGCCTGGTTGGCATAGGTTCGCTGCTGGTGCAGGAAAAGAGCGACGAGGGCACCGCGCAGGGCAACATGTTCGTCCCGATCGATGTCCTCGAGCCGGTCCTCACCGAGCTCACGCAGCACGGCCGACGTCTTGCTCCAGCGCGGCCGTGGCTCGGCGTGTATGCGACCGAACGCGACGGTCACATGATCGTGTCGGGCATCGCGCCGCGCGGCCCGGCGCAGCGTGCCGGCTTGCGCGTCGGCGATGTCGTCGTGCAGGTCGCAAGCGAGAACATCGACGGTCTCGCCGATGCGTATCGCAAGATATGGTCGCTGGGCGCCGCGGGCGTCATGGTGCCGCTGACCATCGCGCGCGAAGGCGTGAACGCGGAAGTGCGCATTCACTCGGTCGATCGGGCGGATCTGTTGCGCAAGCCGAAGTTGCAGTGAGGCGGGGAATGGGAAATCGGGGATAGGGAATAGGGGATAGGATGTGCGCGGGGCGCAATTACGCCCCTTCTGCGCGCCCTGTGGGCTATTTCCTATTTCCCATTTCCTGGTTCTGCGACACCAGCGCTGCCTGGTAGTCCCAACCGCCTCCCAACGCCTTCGCCAGATCGATCACTGCGAGTCGTGCGTTGCGCGCGGCGCCGATCTCGAGCGTTTGCGCAGCAAGGAGCTGGCGTTGCGCGTCCAGCACCTCGAGGTAAGGCGAATAGCCCGAGCGGTAGCGGATGTCGGCAAGCTCGAGAGCCCTCTGCAACTTCTCGCGCCGCACGCTTTCGGCCGACAGCGCATCACGCGTGCTGCGATTGGCGACCAACGCGTCGTGAGTCTCGCGAAACGCGGTCTGCACCGTCTTTACATAGTCCACCGTGACCTGCTCGCGGCGCGCGCGTGCCGCTTCGACGTTGGCGTCGATCGCCCTCAGCTCGGTTAGCGGCTGCACCAGCGACGCTCCGATGCTCCAGATCGCGGCAGGTCCCGAGAACAGATGCCGTAACGCACCCGATTCGGTCCCCAATCCTGCGGTGAGCGACAGCGAGGGGAAGTAGTCGGCGCGTGCGACGTCCACACGCAGGCTTGCGGCGGCGAGCTGGCTTTCCGCCTGGCGGACATCGGGCCGTCGCGCAAGCAGATCCGAGGGGAGGCCCGAGGGAATGGTCGGTACGTCGAGAAGTCGGGCGACCGAATCCTCGCGCGCAACGGTCGGCTCGAAGACTTCACGCGGCGAGCGTCCGAGCAGCACCGTGAGCGCGCTTTCGTATTCCGCGATCGCGCGCTCGTCGCCCGCGATATCGGCCGCGACTGCGGCCCGCTCGGCCTCGGCGGTCACCAGGTCGAATTCGCCGACCACGCCTGCAGCGAAACGGTCGCGCTGCAATGCGACGCTCTCGTCGCGCGACTGCAAGGTGTCGCGCAGCAAGGCGAGCTCCGCGTCGGTCGCGAGTAGGTTGAAGTAGGTGCGCGCGACATCGGCCGCGACGGTCGTGCGGATCGTCTCGCGCGCGAACTGCGTCGCGAGCAGGTCGTTACGCGCGGCCTGCGTCGCCGAACGGTACTTGCTCCAGAAGTCGACTTCATACGACGCGTTCAATCCAATGCGGAAATCGTTGGAGAACGCGGTGAAGCCGGGTGGAAGCGGGTTGGTGCCGACCTCGGTGGAGCGCGAGCGCAAGGCATCGACGCCGAGGTTGATATTCGGAAACTGGTCCTGCTGCGCCAGCACGATCTGCGTACGCGCCTCCTCGATGCGGGCGACCGCGGCGCGCAGATCGAGGTTGTGCGCCAGGGCCTCTTCGATCAGCGCAGTCAGCTTCGCATCATTGAAGGCGGTCCACCACGTTGGCTGTGCCGGCGCCTGCGTCGTCTGCGTCGGCAGCTCGAGCTGTGGCGGTGCCGTCGGCGTTGCCGCGCAGGCGGCAAGCAGGGCGGCAAGCGTCAGCGGGACAGCGAACCTGAAAGCTCTGAACACGGAGAACACGGACAAGAACCTCCGCAATCCGCAGAGCGCCTGGTCGGCACGAGTCGCTCCTCGCGCCGCCCGCGCGCTCCCTGTTGCAACGGAACTTCGGCGAGTGATCTCAATCATCGCTGCCTCCCTGCGGCTGCGGCGCGATGCCGGGATGCGGCGGATGACCTGGCGTCACCGGCAGATGGTGATGCGTGGTGCGCAAGTGCTTCACCTCGTCGACGATCTCGTCGTGGCTGCGTCGCTCGATCAGTCGCCGCTCGACGATGACGCGATAGAACAACGGCACGAAGAACACCGCGAGGAAGGTCGCCGCAAGCATCCCGCCCATGACGCCGGTACCGGTCGAATGGCGCGCGCCTGCGCCTGCGCCGGTGGAGATCGCGAGCGGCAACACGCCGAGAATGAACGCGAGCGAGGTCATCAGGATCGGCCTGAACCGCAGCCGCGCAGCCTCGATGGCCGCCGCCGAAGGCGACAGGCCCTCGTGGTTCTTCAGCACCGCGTACTCGACGATCAGGATCGCGTTCTTCGCGGCGAGGCCGAGCAGCGTGACCAGGCCGATCTGGAAGTACACGTCGTTGGTCAGCGGCGTCGCGCCGAAGAACGGACCGATCGTGTTCTTGACCCAGATCGCGGCGAGCGCTCCAAACATGCCGAACGGCAACGCGAGCAGCACCGAAAGCGGCAGCGACACCTTCTCGTACTGTGCTGCGAGGATCAGGAACACCATGACCACCGCGAGTCCCAGTGCAAAGGTCGACGCGCCACTGCTGCGCTTCTCCTGGTAGCTCGTGCCGCCCCAGTCGTAGGCGAAGTCGGAAGGCAGCACCTCTTTGGCGATCTGCTCCACGCGCGCGATCGCCTGGCCCGAGCTGATGCCGGGTGCACCCTGGCCGATGATCTTCACCGCGGGAAGGTTGTTGAATCGATCGAGCACGTCGGGTCCGGAGGAGTACTGCACGCTCACCAGCGACGACAGCGGAATCATCTCGCCCTTGTTCGATCGCACATACACCGCGCCGATGTCGTCGGGACGCCGGCGGAACTCCGGCTCGGCGCTCATCAGCACCTGCCACGCGCGTCCGTAACGGTTGAAGTCGTTGACGTAGTAGTTGCCGAGTGTCGAGCTGAGCGCCGCGAACACGTCGGAAATGGGCACGCCGTAGGTCTTCGCTTTTTCACGATCGACGTTGACCGAGAGCTGCGGCACCGTTGCCCGCCACAACGTCTGCGCGCCGGCGAGCTGCGGGTCGCTGTTCGCTCGCGCGAGGAACTGCTGGGTGACCTCGCCGAGCCGCTTCGCCCCGCCGTTGCCGCGGTTCTGGATATAGAACTCGAAGCCGCCCGCCGTGCCGAGGCCGAAGATCGGCGGTGGCGCGAAGGCGAGGACGATTGCTTCCTTGATGCTCGCGGTCTTGGCGAAGAGCTCGCCGACGAGCTGCGGCGTTGTCACGCCGGGACGCTCGTCCCAGTGCTTCTGCGTGACGAAGATCGTCGCGGCGTTGTTGCGGAAGCCGCCGCCGATGAAGTCGAAGCCGGTGAATGCGACGATGTCCTGGTTGTTCGGATTGCTGCGGATCGCCTGCTCGACCTTCGCGACCACCTTGTCGGTGCGCTCGAGGGTGGCGCCGTCGGGAAGGATGACCGCGCTGATGTAGAAGCCCTGGTCCTCGTCGGGCACCAGGCTTCCCGGCGTCTTGTTCCAGAGGAAGATCGCGAGCGCAACCATGGCGCCATAGAGCAGCACGCTCACCACGCCGCGACGAATCACCCAGATCACGCCGTCCTGGTAGCGGTGCGTCACGCGTCCGAACCAGCGATTGAATGCCGCGAAGAACCGGTTCGGCGCCTCGTGCGGACGCAGGATCAGCGCGCACAAGGCCGGCGAGAGCGTGAGCGCGACGAGCCCCGAGATGACCACCGAGATCGCGATGGTGACGGCGAACTGCCGATAGAGTTCGCCGGTGAGTCCGCCCAGGAACGCGATGGGCACGAACACGGCCGTCAGCGTCAGCACGATCGCGACGATCGGTCCGGTCACCTCGCGCATCGCCTTGATCGCGGCTTCGCGCGGCTTGCAGCCTTCCTCGCGCATGATGCGCTCGACGTTCTCCAGCACGACGATCGCATCGTCGACGACGATACCGATGGCAAGCACCATGCCGAACAGTGTCAGCGTGTTGATCGAATAGCCGAGCATGTAGATGCCCGCGAACGCTCCGATCAACGATACCGGCACGGCTGCGAATGGAATCAGCGCCGCGCGCCAGCTCTGCAGGAACAGGTACACGACCAGGAACACGAGCAGCATTGCTTCGCCGAGCGTCTTGAGCACTTCGCGGATGGACACCTCGACGAAGCGCGTCGTGTCGTACGGCACCGCGTAGGTGAGGCCCTCGGGGAAGCGCTGGGAGAGGTCGTTGACCTCGGCCTTCACGCGCTTGGCGACATCCAGAGCGTTCGCGCCAGGCGACAGGAAGATACCGACCAGCGTCGCGGGTTTGCCGTTGATGCGCCCGATGAACTCGTAGTCCTTGGAACCGAGTTCGACCCGCGCGACATCACCAAGGCGCACGATCGAACCGTCGGGATTGGCGCGTACGATGATCTGCTCGAACTCGCGCGGCTCGGTCAGGCGACCTTTGGTGGTGATCGTGTAGACCAGGTCCTGGTTCTGACTCACCGGCGACTGGCCGACCTTGCCCGCCGCGAATTGCGCGTTCTGCTCGTTGAGCGCCGCGACGATGTCGCTCGGCGTCAGCTTGAGCTGCGCGAGCCGGTCGGGCTTGACCCACACGCGCATCGCGTAGTCGTGCGCGCCGAAGATCTGTACGTTGGTCGTGCCCGGCAGCCGCTTCAGGTAGTCGAGGACGTTCAGCGTCACGTAGTTCGACGTGAACAGGTCGTCGTAGCGCCCATCCGGCGAGTAGAACGCGAGCACCTGCAGGAACGCCGAGCTGCCGCGCTCGACGGTGACACCCTGCCGACGCACTTCCTCGGGCAATCGCGGCTCGACCTGCTTCACGCGGTTGTTCACGTTCACCGCGGCGATGTCGATGTTGGTGCCGATGTCGAAGGTGACCTGGATCTGCACGGTGCCGTTGCTCGCCGAGCTCGAGCTCATGTAGATCATGTTGGGAACGCCGTTGATGGCGTTCTCGAGCGGCGAGGCGACCGTCTGGTCGAGCGTGACTGCCGACGCGCCCGGATAGACCGCCTGGACGGTGACCACCGGTGGCGCGATCTCGGGATACTGGGCGATCGGCAGCGAGCGCATCGCCGCAAGACCGGCGAGCACGAGGAACAGCGATATCACGGCCGCGAAGATCGGGCGGTCGATGAAAAAGCGGGAGAACATGAATAACCCCGGCGATAGGCGATGAGCGATAGGCGATCGAACGCTGGGGCCGGGCTTTTGGAAGCGTCCGGCCAGCGCCTTACTTCTTCGCGACGTTGTCCTTGATCTCGCCGCTCGTTGCGGTGGCGCTTGCCTTGGGATCCGCGCCGTTGGCATCGCCCGGTGCTCCAGCCGGCGCAGCGGGCGCTCCGGTCGCGGCCGGCGCGCCGGTGGCGATCTTGATGTGCGCGCCCGGCATGACCTTCGCGACGCCGTCGACGAGCACCGGATCGCCCGGCTTCAGTCCCGATTCGATCACCCACAGGTTGCGTCCATCGGCGTCGACCCAGTCGCCCACCACGACCGGCCGCGGTTGCGCGATGTCCTTGCCGTCCTTGTCCTTGGCGGCGAGATAGACGAACTTGCCCTGCGGGCCCTCGAGCACCGCGGACTGCGGAAGCGCGATGGCGTTGGGACGCTGCGCCCCGCGCAACACGACGCGCACGAACTGACCCGGCTTGAGCGCGCCGTCCGCATTGGCGATCTCACCGCGCATCTCGTAGGTCCCCGTCGCCGGATTGACGCGCGTGTCGGAGAAGTTGATGTGCCCCTTGCGCGGAACGACCGTGCCGTCGGCAAGCTTGATCCAGACTTCGTAGCCGTTGTCCTTGGGCAGCGTGAGCTGTCCGGCGGCAACCGCCTTGTTGAGTCGCAGTTGCTCGTTCTCCGACACGGTGAAGCCGATCCAGAGCGGATCGGTTTGCGAGATCGTCGTGAGCAGCGTCTCGTTCGCCGTCGCGAGACTGCCTTCCGATTTCTGCGCGCGACTGGTGAGCCCCGAGATCGGCGCGACCACGCGCGTGTAGCCGAGATTGAGGTTGAGCTCCGCGAGCTTGGCCTGAGCCATCTTGACCGACGCGGCAGCGATGTCGGCGGTCGACGCGGCGTCGTCGGCTTCCTTCTGTCCGATGGCCTTGCGCTCTGCGAGAGGACGCAGTCGTGCGAGCTCGCGATCGGCCTGTGCCTTCTGCGCCTGGGCCCGCGCCAGGTCGGCCTCGGCATTCGCGCTCTGCGCCTGGTAGGGCTTGGGATCGATGACGAACAGCACCTGCCCCGCCTTCACGGGCGCGCCTTCCTGATACAAGCGCTTCTCGACGATGCCCGTGACGCGAGCGCGCACTTCGACGTCCTTGGAGCCGAGCGTTTGGCCGACGTATTCGAACGCGACCGGGAACGACTTCGGCTCGACCTTGACGACCGTGACCTCCGCCGGGGGGAATCCTGCGAAGCCGCCGCCGGGCGGACGGCCCTGGCCGCATGCGGCAAGCAGAGCCGCGGCCAGGATCGGGAGGGCGAGTGCTGCAGTGCGACGAGAAGCCATGTTAGTAACCCTCTACGTAACGCTTGGCAATGGCGCAAGCTTAACATACAATCATGTTTGTTTGTAAATACCCCAGTCGATCCATGGCACGGAAGACCAAGGAAGAGGCCGCGATCACGCGCGAGCAGCTGCTCGACGCGGCCGAACGGGTTTTTCGTGATCACGGCGTGAGTCGGGCATCGCTCGCCGAGGTTGCCGCAGCCGCCGGCGTCACACGCGGCGCGATCTACTGGCACTTTCGCGACAAATCCGACCTGCTGGAGGCGCTGTGTGCGCGCGCGACCATGCCCCTCGAAGCGGTCATCACGCGCATTCGCGAGAACCTGCAGGACGACCCGCTGGCTTGCTTGAGGGCGATCGGCATCGAGGCGCTGACGCGCCTAGCGACCGACCCGCGCAGCCGGGCGATCTACGAAATCCTCTCCAACCGGGCCGAGCTCACCGACGAGTTGACCGCCGTCGGCTCGCGCACCGAGCAGGAGCGGTGCGACTGCGTCGCCAACGTCGAGGGCCTGGTGCGACGCGCCATCGAGATCGGACAGCTCGATGCCGATGTCGATGCCGCCCAGGCGGCGCGAGTGCTGCATGCCTACCTGGGCGGCATCATGCGCGACTGGGTCGATGACCCGCAGACCTACGATCTCGCCGAGGCCGCACCCGCGATGATCGATGTCATCCTCGCTGGCCTGCGCACTCACCCGCCGCGGCGCGCGGCAAGCGCGCAAAGGCAGGCAGCGAGCAGCAGCGCATCCGCGAAAGCGGACTAGCAAGCCGCGCCGAAAATTCGCGCGCGACCCGCGCAGGATCAAAACAGTGGCGTCGCGCCGGCGGCATAATCGGCCACTGGTCCTTTGCGCACAGGGTTTTCATGAGCACCACGATCTCGAGAGTCGGCGTCATCGGCGCCGGCACGATGGGCAACGGCATCGCGCAGGCGTGCGCGGTGGCAGGTCTCGACGCGGTGATGGTCGACGTGCGGCAGGATGCCGTCGATCGCGGGATTGCTACGATCGGACAGAGCCTCGATCGCCTGCACAAGAAGGACAAGATCACCGCGCAGGCACGCGAGCAGGCACTCGCCCGCGTGCAGGGCACCACCGATTACGCGAAGCTCGCGGGCTCCGACCTGATCATCGAGGCCGCCACCGAGAACCTGGATCTCAAGCTCAAGATCCTCAGGCAGATCGACGCAATCGCCAAGGCCGATTGCGTGATCGCGTCGAACACCTCGTCGATCTCCATCACCACGCTCGCCGCAGTCATGAAGCGACCGGCGCAATTCCTCGGGATCCACTTCTTCAATCCGGTTCCGATGATGGCGCTCGTCGAGTTGATCCGCGGCTTGCAGACGGCTGACGAAACGGTCGCGAGCGCGCGTGCGTTCGTCGAGCGGCTGGGCAAGTCGCCGATCGTCGTCCGGAACAGCCCGGGCTTCGTGGTCAATCGCGTCCTCTGCCCGATGATCAACGAAGCGATCTTCGCGCTGCAGGAAGGGCTTGCCAGTGCAGCGGACATCGACACCGGTATGAAGCTTGGCTGCAATCATCCGATCGGCCCGCTCGCGCTCGCCGACATGATCGGTCTCGATGTGCTGCTGGCCGTGATGAACGTGTTCTACGCCGACTTCAATGATCCGAAATACCGTCCCGCGCCGCTGCTCAAGGAGATGGTCGCCGCGGGGTATCTCGGTCGCAAGAGCGGCCGCGGCTTCTACGCGTATTGATGCGTCGGCGCGAAATGCTCAGCGGCATGCGAACGATTCGCAATGCCGGTCGCGACCGCTGAGCCTACCTCACCGATCCCTTGAGCCGTCGAGCGCTCCGCGCTATCGTCGCGGCTCGCATGCACTCGCGCGCTCGCCAGAAGCGATCGCATGCCGCAAGGAGGGATTCCCACAGATGATCGCTCGTCGCGTGATCGCGTTTGTCGTCGCGGCCGTCGTTTGCACCGCGGCACTGCTCGCGGATGCGCAGGCACCCGCGGCGCCGCCGACGGTGTTGCAAGTGATCACCTTCAACGGCGGTTGGAACCTTCCTTTCTGGGCCGCCCAGCGACAGGGCTATTTCGAAGCCAACGGTGTGCTCGTGCAGTTGAGTTACACGCCGAACTCCGATGCCCTGGTGACGGGGCTGTACAACGGCAAATACGATCTCGCGTTCGCGACCATCGACAACTTCATCGCCTACCAGGAAGGACAGGGCGACGTGAAGTTGCCCACCCAGCCCGATTTCTTCGCCTTCATGGGCGGCGATGGCGGGTTCCTGTCGGTCGTGGCCGGGCCGCAGATCAAGTCCTTCGCGGACCTGAAGGGCAAGACGCTTTCCGTGGATGCGACGAACAACGGCCTGTCGTATGTACTGCGCGAGTTGGTGGCGCGCGGTGGCGTCGCGGAATCGCAGGTGACGTTCGTGCGCGCAGGCGGAACCCCCAATCGGTATCGGGAGCTTGTCGCCGGCAAGCACGATGCAACGCTCCTTCGCACGCCGTTCGACCTGCTCGCGAAGAATCGTGGGCTCAATCAGCTCGGTACGGCGGAATCGCTCGGCGTCTACCAGGGCACGGTCGGGGCCGCGCGTCGCTCGTGGGCGCAGTCGCACGAGGCCGCGCTGATCGGGTTCCTGCGCGGCTACCGCGCCGGCGTCGATTGGGTGTACGACCCGGCGAATCGCGACGTCGTGGAGGCGTTGCTCGTGGCCAACATACGCGACATGACGCCTTCGGTCGCGAAGCAGTCGTACGATCTGCTTCTGACCAGCAACGGCGGCATCTATCGCGACCTGCGGCTCGACAACGACGGCATCGCAACCGTTCTCGCGCTGCGCAGCAAGTACGGCGAGCCGCGCAAGAACCTGACCGATCCCTCCAGGTACATCGACCTTTCCTACTACGAGAAGGCGTTCGTCAAGCGCTAGAGCGGCGCTTCGACCAACGACGCATGCCTCATGGCGAGCAAGAAGAATCCGGAACCGCGCGTCGTACGGCCCGACGACATCGACCCGATGCACAACTGGGAGCGGCCGCTGCAGGCGCCCGGTCGCACCCAAGTCGACTTCGAGGAGCGCGTCAACTTCCGGCGCCTGCACGACTACCGCCTGGCGCGCACGCGCGCGGCGCTGGCGCAATCGGGGCTCGGTGCACTGCTGTGCTTCGACCAGCACAACATCCGCTACATCACAAGCACCGTGATCGGGGAGTGGGCGCGCGACAAGCTCACGCGCTATTCATTGCTCACCGGCAACGGCGATCCCTACATCTGGGACTTCGGTTCGGCGGCCAAGCACCATCGGCTGCACGCACCGTGGCTGCACCACGATCATTGCCGCGCCGGACTGCTTGGCCTGCGCGGCGCAACCGGCGGTGACGTCACGCTTTTTCGCGACGCGGCGCGCGAGATCAAGTCGATCCTCGATGCCGAAGGCGTGGGCGACATGCCGCTCGGACTCGACGTGGTCGAGCCCCCGATGCTGTTCGAGCTCCAGAAAGCGGGCGTCCAGGTGCGCGACGGCCAGCAGACCATGTTGCATGCACGCGAGGTCAAGAATATCGATGAGCTCACGCTGCTCAACATGGCCTCGGCGATGGTCGACGGCGTCTACCAGGACATCGCCGAAGCGCTCAAGCCGGGGGTGACCGAAAGCCAGATCGTCGCGCTCGCGACCAAGCGTCTCTACGAGATGGGCAGCGACTGCGTGGAGGCGATCAACTCCATCTCCGGCGAACGTTGCTCGCCTCACCCGCACAACTTCACCGATCGCCTCATTCGCCCGGGCGATCAGGCATTCTTCGACGTCATCCAGTCGTTCATGGGCTATCGCACCTGCTATTACCGCACCTTCAACGTCGGACGCGCGACGCCGGCGCAGCGTGACGCATACCGCAAGGCGCGCGAGTGGATGGATCGCGCCATCGAGCTGCTGAAGCCCGGTGTGTCGACCGACGTTATCGCGCAAGCGTTTCCGGCGGCGTCGGAGATCGGATTTGGAAGCGAAATGGAAGCGTTCGGCCTCAATTTCTGCCACGGCCTCGGCCTCGGATTGCACGAGCGTCCGCTGGTCTCGCGCGTGAATTCGCTCAAGGAGCCGATCGAGCTGAAGACAGGCATGGTGTTCGCCGTGGAAACGTATTGCCCGGCGAGCGACGGCATTTCCGCTGCCCGTATCGAGGAAGAAGTGATCCTGACGCCCAGGGGGCCCAAGGTGATCTCGTTGTATCCGGCGGAGGAGTTGCCGATTGCCAATCCATACTGAAATTCGTGGTTGGTAGATCGTAGATAGTAGTTAGTTAGTGTGCCCGGTCGCGCTCCTTTCGCGCCGTGCACGGGAAGGTTTGACGCTTTGTATTGTCGGATTGCGTTTGCGTGCGCTAAGGCACACTAACTACTCGCTACCAACCGCCAACTACGTGTCTTGGGGGTTCATGCCATGCCCGCCACCTCTCCCGAGCAGCTCGACCATCTCTTCGCCGCCGCCTTGAACGCGGGCGACATCGACGCGCTGATGGCGCTGTACGAGCCGCAGGCGTCGTTGACGCCCTCGCCGGGCACCACTGTGCTGGGCGCGACAGCGATCCGCGCGGCGCTTTCGGGTTTTCTCGCCGCCAAGCCGACCATGCGCATGGCGTCCGTGCGAGTGGTCTCGCAAGCGGGCGACCTCGCGTTGGTGACCGCCAAGTGGGAGCTCGCGCTGACCGGACAGGACGGCACGCCGACGCAGATGAGCGGCCAAAGCGTCGAAATCGTGCGCCGTCAGACTGGCGGGCAGTGGCTGTTCGCCATCGACGAGCCATTCGGCGTGGGCGCCGCGTAGACCTGTCCCAATCCCATTGCAGAGGCCGTGCGTGCGGCGCTCGACAACGCTCATCAAGGAGCATTTCCCGTGAGACTCATGACCCGCATCATCGCGTGCATTGCGGCCACCCTGGTTGCGGCGACCAGTGCATCGGCGCAAAGCTGGCCCACCAAGCCGGTGAAGATCATCGTGCCTTTCACCGCCGGCAGCGCCACCGACATCCTCGCGCGTACCTTCGGTCAGAAGCTGCAGGAGGCCTGGGGACAACCGGTGGTCATCGAGAATCATCCAGGCGCGGGCGGAACGATCGGCGCGGGACTCGTGGCGAAGGCAGCGCCCGATGGTTACACGCTGCTCGTGCATTCGGCGGGCTTCGCGGTCAACCCGTACATATACCCGCACCTGTCTTACGATTCGCAGAAGGACTTCACACCGATTGCGGCGCTGGGCGGTCAGCCGAACGTGTTGGTGGTGTCGCCCGCGTCGAACATCAGGACGGTGGCGGATCTCATCGCTCTGGCGAAGCAGAAGCCGGGCGCGCTCAATTACGGATCCGCCGGACAGGGCAGCGGCACGCACATCAACGCCGAGAAGTTCAAGCGCGCCGCGCACATCGACGCCGTGCACGTTCCCTACAAAGGCACGCCCGAAGCGCTCACCGATACCGTCGCGGGACGCATCAACTACTTCTTCTCCCCGATCTCGGCGGCGCTGCCGCAGTTGAAAGAGGGCAAGCTGGTGGCGCTCGGCGTGAGCAGCTCGAAGCGGTCGAGCGTACTGAAGGACGTGCCGACGCTGGCCGAGTCGGGGTTGCCCGGCTTCGACTACAACCTGTGGGTCGGATTATTCGGCCCTGCCGGCATGCCGGCCGACCTGGTGGAACGGATGAACCGCGACATCGCACGGCTGGCGCAAACGCCGGAGCTGCGTGAGCGATTCGCGACCCTCGGCGCCGAGCCGATGCCGATGTCGCCTGCCGAGTTCCGCAAGTTCGTCGGCGCGGAGATGGAGACGTCGGCGCAGATCGTCAAGGCGGCGGGGATCAAGGCGCAGTAACCAGCGAACCAGCGTTGTTCGTTCGTTGTTGTCGGCGTGCCTCGCCGCACGATGCGCGATTGCGCGATTGCGCGCGAAGCGGGCGTTGGGTGTGCAGGTTCGGGACCTTTCCCCGCCGGCGATGAATGCGACGCATGCGTCGTCCCCGCGGAAGCGGGAGCCCGGTGACTTTCGTCCGGTCGCCAGCGGAGGAGTGACGTCGCCGGGTCCCCGCCTGCGCAGGGAACGACGTCTGTCGTTCATCCCGGTGGCGGAGGCGCAGCGGTTTGTGCCGCGATCAATCGGTCGATGCCTTCCTCGAGCTTGATCCGAGGCTTGGTACCGAGCAGCGCAACCAGTCCGTCGTTGACCAGCGCCCAGCCGCTGGTGGGCGTCTGCGCCGGAACGGGTTCCGCGGTGAGTCCGGGGAATCGATGCTGCAGATATGCGATCGCTTCGGCCATGCGCCGGCGGTCGCCCATCGTGTTGCACACCGCGAAATGCGGCAGCGGGCATTCCAGTGCGCGCATCAGCACATCGACCGCATCGTCGACGTAGGTCCAGTCGATCGGATCGCTGTAATCGGGATAGACGATGTGTCGTTCGCCGGCGATGGCGCTCGCGAGAACCTTCTGCGGTTCCGACCACCCGCGCACGCGACCCAGTCCGTAGATCCAGCCGAAGCGCAGCGCGAGGTACGACGGGGCACCTGCGCGCGTGCTCATCGCTCGCGCGAGATGCTCGCCGAAAGCCTTGGTGACGCCGTATACCGTGCGCGGGTCGAGTGGAGCGGCGTCGCCCAGGCTGCGCGAGCTCGGTCCGACCGCCGCGTTCGAGCTCGCGTAGATGACACGCTTCACGCCGCTCGCATCGGCGGCCGCGAACACCGTCGCGCTTCCCAGTGCGTTGACGCGTACGCACGCGAGCGGATCGCGCTCGCCGCTGTCGGTGAGCACGGCGGCGAGGTGAATCGCGGCTTCCGGCTTCGCTTGCTCGAAGGCTGCCACGACGGCCGCGGAGTCCGCGACATCGCACGTGACATCGGCGTCGACCGACGCGTCGAGCGTAGTGACTTCGTGACCTTCGGCCCGTGCGCGAGCCGCGAGCGCCGCGCCGAGAAAACCGCATCCGCCGGTGACCAGCACGCGCATGCATCGACCTCAGTATTGGATCACGCCCATCCGCCGGAATGCATCGTGGATGCGCTCGGCGTAGGCGTTGAACGTAGGATACTCGCCGAGATGGGCGGGTCGCGGCCGCGGCAGATCGATCGTGATCTCCTCCACGATGCGGCCGGGGCTCGGCGACATCACGAGCACGCGATCGGACAAGCCCACTGCTTCCTCCACGCTGTGCGTGATGAACAGCACCGTCGTGCGCGTCTCGAGCCAGAGCATCTCGAGATCGTGCCGGATCTGGGTGCGCGTGATCGCGTCGAGTGCGCCGAACGGCTCGTCCATGAGCAATAGCGACGGCTCGTGGATGAGCGCACGCGCGATCGACACGCGTTGCCGCATGCCTCCGGAAAGCTGATGCGGATAACGGTCGGCGGCCTGCGCTATACCGATCTTCTCCATGAGTCGCAGCGCGCGCTCGCGCGCCGCGGCCATCGGCAGTCCGCGAATCTGCGGCTGCAGCAGGATGTTGTCGATCGCCGTGCGGAATTCGAGCAGCAGATGGTCCTGGAACACGATGCCGACGTCGGTCAGCGGTTGCTCGAGGCGCGCCCCGCCGACGATCACCTCGCCTGCGCTCAACGGTTGCAGTCCCGCCACGATGAGCATCAGCGTGCTTTTGCCGCAGCCCGACGGACCGATGAGCGACACGAACTCGCCGCCGCGGATCGAGAACGACACGTCGTCGAGCGCGGTGAACATCCGCTTGCGCGTCGCGAAGCGCTTGGTGATGCCGCGCCCGACGATGGGCGCTCCGCCGGCATCGCGCTTGAACTCGCGAGTCGGATCGGGCGTCGTCGCCGGTGTGCTCATCAGCATTTGGGGGGATTGGCGGGCAGCAAGGCGGTCGTGTAGTAGTCGGTGATGGGCTTGCTCGTCGGCAGCTCGAGATACTTGGTCATGAGCTGGTAGGTCGTCTGCCAGTTCTGGTCGGGGACGCGACCGAGGCTGGTGGCGCCCGGGGCGCACACGAGCTTCAAGTCCACGTCGAGTTGCTTCTGGATCTGCTCGCGCGTCGCGGTGGGGAACATCTTGATGACGGAATCGGACGCCGCGGAAGGATTCTTGCGCGCGGCCTCCCAACCCTCGAGGCTCGCCGCGACGAAGCGCTTGTACAGTTCCGGGTCGGCATTGATCTTGTCGTCGCGCGCGATGATCGAAAGGCCCACCGTGGGCACGCCGACGTCCCGGTAGAACATGTCGTGGACCTTGTGGCCGCGGTCGCGGATCTGCACGGATTGGAAGTCGGCACCGCCGAGGATGGCGTCGACCTTCTTCTCGATGAGCGTGCCCACGAACGCGGAGGGATCGATGTTGACGATGTTGACCTTGGTCGCATCGATGCCGTTCGCCGACAGGATCGCGTCGAGCAGCGTGGTTTGCGCCGTGCCGGGCTGAACGGCGAGGCGCTTGCCCACCAGATCCGCCGGCTTGCGGATGTTCGCTTCCTCGAGCGTGATGATGGCGAAGCCGTTGGTCTGCAACACCGGCGCGATGATCTTCACCGGCGCATTCTTGGCGCGCAGTTGCATCGCGGCCGGCGCGTCGGCGAAACCCACGTCGGTCTGGCCGGTCGCCACGAGCTGTGCGGTGGTTCCCGAGCCGCGGCCCTCTTCGATGGTGAGGTCGATGCCGGCTTTTTCGTACAGCCCGAGCACCTTGGCGTACATGAAGCCCGCCTGCGGCCCGCCGGCGAGGAAGTTCAGCGTGAGCCTCATCGGCTTGAGGTCCGCGGCGTGCGCCGGCATGAGCACGCAAGCGACAACGGCCACCACGAAGCGAATCGAGCTGCGTAGCTGCATGGGTCCTCCTGTTGTTGGTCAACTATCGTCCTTCCCGTCTCGTCCACGGCATCAGCAGCCGCTCGGCAAACTGCACCAGATAACTGAATGCGATGCCGATCACGCTCAGTGCGACGAGCACGGCGAAGATCAGCGGCATGTCGAGGTAACTCGTTCCGCGCAGCAGGAGGTAGCCCAGGCCGGCGTTCGCGCCCACGAATTCGCCCACGATCGCACCGGTCGCCGCGAACACGATGGAGACCTTGAGTCCCGCGAAGATGTACGACAGCGCGGCGGGCAAGCGCACGTAGCGAAACGTCTGCCACCACGTCGCGCCCATCGATCGCGTGAGGTAGAGCACACGCTCGTCGAGTGCGCGAAAGCCGGTCATGCTCGCCACCAGCGTGGGGAAGAAGCACAGCAGGAACGTGAGCAGCACCTTGGGGAACAATCCGAATCCGAACCACACCACGAACAGCGGCGCGATCGCGATCTTCGGCACGAGCTGGAAGAACACGATCAGCGGATACACGGCGCGCTCGATCGGGCGCACCGACACGATCAGGAATCCAAGCGGGATCGATACCGCGGTGGCGACGCAAAACCCGAGCACGATCTCGTGCGCGGTGACCAGCGTGTGCTGCGTGATCATCGGCCGCGCCTGCCAAAGCTTGGCGAGGAATTCCGAGGGCACCGGCAGGATGTACTCGGGTACGCCCGCGGCACGCACACCGAATTGCCACGCCACAAGCAGGAGGCCGAATGCAGCAAGCGGGTAGGCGACTGCAGCGATGCGGTCGCCGCGAACGCCCGGCGGAAGCGCAGCCTCGGTGGCTTGGACGGCGTCGTTCATCGATGGCTTATTGCGAAGTCAGGCCGCGACCTGCGGCGTCTGCGAACCGCCGAGTTGTCGTTGATGCAGCGGCCAGAGCGTTCCCAGCTCGGTGGCCGTTCGTTTGAGCAGCGGCGCGAGCGCTTCGATGCGCGCAGCGCCCATTCGTGTCAGCGGACCGGCGATGGACACGGTGCCCGCGACCGGGGCGTCGGCAAGATCGTAGGCGCGGAACACCGCGGCGAGCGCGACGATGCCCGGCTCCCCTTCTTCCATCGCGACGGCGAAGCCGCGTCGACGCGTCTCGGCGAGATGGCGCCTGAGCTCCGACACCGACCTGACTGCGCGGCGGCCGAAGCCGTCCGGCGTTTCGAAACCGCGGGCGAGAACGATGCGCAGCGCCTGGTCTTCCGCCAGCGTGGCGAGCCACGCCTTGCCGGTGGCCGTTGCGTGCAGCACCACTTCGCGGCCCATCGGTGGATCGTAACGCAGCCCCATGCGTGCACCCTGTGCGCGGGCGATCCATGCAAGCCCGTCGCCTTCGACGATTGCAATGCGGCAATATTCGCCAGTCTCCTGCGCGAGGCGATCGAGCGCGCCCTGCACGAGATCGGGGAGGCGTCGCGCATCGAGGTAGCGGAACCCGAGCAGCGCCAGCTTGAGCGACAGGCAGTAGTGCTGCGAGCGTGGATCCTGGTACACGTACCCGCGAACGGCAAGCGTCTGCAGCAGCCGGTGCGCGGCACTCTTGGCAAGTCCGATACGCTGCGCGAGCGCGGAGAGCGACAGACCCGCGGGTGCCGCGGACAGCGTCTCGAGCACGCTGAGCGAGCGATCGACGTTCGCAACCTGCAACGGTTCGGTCACCGAAACTCGATTCCAAACTGGAACGGTGTTCCACTATCTCGTCTGTCTGCGGTAAAGTCAAGTCCTGGCGGGCAAGCGCATGCGGAGGCGGCGATGGCATTGGCAGGCGGAGGTGCGGTGGCGATCTGGCACGACATCGCACCCGAAGGTCGTGCGGAGTTCTATGCATGGCACGGGCGCGAGCACATGCCCGAGCGGTTGGCGATTCCGGGTTTCCGCCGCGGCCGTCGTTACATCGCGGTCAACGGCGCGCCGGAGTTCTTCAACCTGTACGAAACGGCGACGACGCAGACGGTGAAGGGGCCCGACTATCTCGCCCGCCTCAATGCGCCCACGCCGTGGACCATCGCCACGGTCAGGCATTTCCGCGCAGTCGCGCGCTCGCTATGCGAGGTCGTGACCACCAGCGGCCGCGGAGAAGGCGGGTTGATCGCCACCTTTCGCTATGCCGTGGACGACACGATGGCGCATCGGCATCGCGCGCGCATGGCGACGGTCGTCGAAGGACTGGCGGATCGCCCCGGGATTGCGGGCGCTCACTTTTTGGTCGCGGACATCGCCGCGAGCGCGGTCGAGACGGCGGAACGCAGAGCCCGGCCGGAGCGCAACGTCGTGCCGGGGTGGATCGTCCTGGTCGAAGGATGGGACGATCAGGCGGCGTTCATCGAGTGGGCGCAACGATTCGCGCGCGATGCCGCCTTCGGCGACGCAAGTGCGGGCCCCGACCTGGCGGTCTATCGGCTGCAAAATTCGCGCGACCGGCTGTCCGAGGCGTGGCAATCGAAGTTATTGCCGGGCGACGAGGCACCCGTAGCGTGAGACGTCCGACATGAACGCATACGACTTTCATGGACGATCGATGATCGTCACCGGTGCCGCAGGCGGCATCGGCCAGGCCATCGCAGCGCGCGCGTTGCACGCCGGCGCGCGCGTGAGCTTGTGGGATCGCGACCAGGCCGCGCTGCAGCGAGCGGCCGCAAAGCTTTCCGAGCTGGGCGATGTCGAGCAACGCGCAGTCGATGTGACCGACGAGCACGGCGTTGCCTGTGCGATGGAACAGGATATAGATCGCCATCGCCGCATCGATGCGTTCATCAACAACGCCGGCGTCCTCGGCGAAGTCGCGCCGTTGTGGGATACCGACCCGATGCAGTTTCGGCGCGTCGTCGAAGTCAATCTGACGGGCGCCTACCTGTGCATGCGCGCCGTGTTGCGAGCGATGCGCGCGCAGGAAGCGAGCCCGATGCGCGGTCATATCGTCAACGTCGCGTCGATCCAGGGCAAGGAAGGTATGGCGCTCGCGGGCGCGTACAGCGCGTCCAAGGCTGCGTTGATCGCGTTGACCAAGACCGCGGGCAAGGAAGCGGCCCGCGAACGGATCATCGTCAATTGCATCACCCCTGCCGCGGCGGAGACCGCCATGGCGCGGCAGATCAGCGCGGAGCGCCGCGCGGACATCCTTTCGCGCATTCCGATGGGGCGCTTCGCCGAGCTCGACGAGATCGCCGCCATGGTGATGTTCCTGTGCAGCGACGATTGTTCGTTCTCGACCGGAGCTGTGTTCGATGTGTCGGGAGGACGGGCGACGTATTGACACACCCGTCGATGGTCGATGGTCGCGGGGGCAAAGGGCAAAGGGCGAAGGGCAAAGGGCAAAGGCGTGCGGTGCAGGTGCTAGCTTGACGATGGGCAGGGACCGCCGCAGGCGACCATCAACCACTAACCATCGACCGCGAGCCATCGCGCACGGCTACTCATAGCGCTGCAACCCCTTGAGATCGAGCACCGACACGCCGCCGTAGTCGACACGCAGCAAGCCCGCCTGCTCGAGCACCTTGAGCGCCTGGTTGACG
>DATKLH010000014.1:0-25127 GCA_035542515.1 Casimicrobiaceae bacterium | reverse complement strand
CGCAGGTCCGTCGCGATAGGGAACGATCTTCTCGAGCGGCGGCCCCGAGCAGGCGCCGGTTCCTGCGAGCGCAAGGGACCCACCGATCCACTTGATGAACCGGCGCCGTTCGATCGACATAGGGTGCGGCGCGCGGTCGTCGAGGATCGCTCGACCTTGCGCTTCGGCAATGCTTCGCCAGAAGCGCCGCTGCGCCACGGTTGTCGAATCGTCCAATTCCGAGCCGGAAGAGCGCATCCGAGCGGCCATGCGTCTATATCACCGATGACAGGTGGAGCAGTCGGTCAGCTCGCGCGTCGTACGCAGGGCGTACGCCTTGCGCAGTTGCGCACCGCGCGCGCTCTGATCCGGCGGCGGCTGCCAGTCCGGATCGAAGATGGCCGATTGCGGTCGCAGGTGACGCTCCGGGGCGCGATGGCAGTCGAGGCACCATTGCATGTACAACGAGGCCACGCGGCGGGTCAGCGGCATGCGATCCACCGCGCCATGACAGGTGCTGCACCCGATGCCCTTGGCGATGTGGATGCTGTGATCGAAGTAGACGAAGTCGGGGAGGTCGTGAACGCGATTCCACGCGAGCAGCGCCGTCCCGGCATAGGCCGCGCGAAGTGCCGCGAGCGGCGGAGCATCGGCGAACAACTGGGAGTGACACGTCATGCAGGTCGCGAGCGGCGGAATACCGGCGAACGCCGAGGTCTCCACCGAGGTGTGGCAGTAGCGACAGTCGATGCCGTCGTCGCGCACATGGTGCTGATGGCTGAATGCGACGGGCTGGCGCACCGGTTCGTTGAGGCCCGCGTCCGCGCGCGCGCTTGCGCGATAGGCGATCACGGCTGCCACGACGAGCAATAAAGCGCCAAGCAAGGCAAGGCGCAGCAGCAGCGCAAAACGCGTGGAGAAGACCTGGGCCATCGCGCGAGCGTTTTGGCCGCACCCGGAGCAATTTCGGGACCGGGAACGCACAGGCGTCGCGAACGGACACCGGCACAAAGTCCCGTAGGCTCGGCGCAAGACTCTCCGCGCGAGCCGGGAACGTGCCGACGCATGCGACAGATCTCCCGGGCACTCTCTTACGACGCGTGTGCGCGCCGCCGTGCCGCGCGCCGGGCTTTGGCCGCTGTTGCGACCTGGCCGTCTTCCCCACCGACGAGTTCCGCGAGCAGAAGTTGTTGGCCGCCCTCGTGGCCGGCGTGCATGTGGCGCAACAGCAGATCGAGGTCGCGGCGCAGCCGAACCAACGCTGTCATCGGCAGTCGCATCAGGCCTTCCTGAAGCGCACCGCGCAACGGCGCGGGTGCGCGCGCGAGAGCACGCCGCCCTTTGGCGGTCAGGTGCAGACGCACGACGCGCTGGTCATTGGAGGCACGATGGCGCTCGAGCAATCCCGAGGTCTCGAGCTTCTCGACCATGTTGCTGGCCGTCGATTGATGGACCGCCAGGCGGCGGGCCAGGTCGCTCACGTTCGTGCCGGGCGCTGCGGCGACCTCTGTCATGGCCCATACATACGCGCCGCTGAGCCCGCAGATGTGTTCCACGCGCCGATAGTGACTTCGCATCGAGCGCACCATCAGGCGGAAGCGCACGAGAACGGCCAGCATGGCGTCGTAGCGCGCGCTGTCGCGTGCCTCGAGTGCGCCTGCTGGCGTAACGCTGGCCACGGGTGATATGCGCGTTGTGGCGATCCTGGCGCGGGGCCTCAAGCACCGAGCACGCCAGCGAAGGCTTCGCATCGGCGGCCACGCGGGTCGGCATTGCACCGCGAGAAGCGATCGCTTCGAATGGTTGCAAGAATTGCAGGAAATAGTTGCCGAATCGCGCAAGAATGCTTTTGCGCAAAACTAACGCGCACCGCTGCAGGTTCGCCGCGCGCACGGTATGCAGAGCAGCGAAGCCTCGTGGAGCGTTCGCGCAGGACCTTGCGGGAATGCGGGTAGGCGGCAGCGCGCCGCTCCACGCGGACTAGACGAATGCATTGCGCTCGCGCTTTGTCGCCACATCGCAGCGTTTCTGCGTCGACCTGCGCATCGCCGTCCACCATGCGCCATCCGCGGCGTCGACACCAACGGGCGACCTCGCCGCATGGCGCTCTTGTCAGGATACTGACGGAAGGAACTTTCGCCCCGACACGCTTCTCAACACCGTGTAGGGCGAGGAGGAAACGGCGATGGCGCAAACGGTCAGCGACTTTCTCGTCGAACGTCTCGCACAGTGGGGCGTGCGACGCATCTACGGTTATCCGGGAGATGGCATCAACGGCATCATGGGTGCGCTGGGCCGCGCCGAGCGAGGTCCCGAGTTCATCCAGGCGCGTCACGAAGAGATGGCCGCGTTCATGGCCACCGCGCATGCCAAGTTCACCGGCGAGGTCGGCGTATGCCTGGCGACATCCGGGCCGGGCGCGATTCATCTGTTGAACGGCCTGTACGACGCGCTGCTCGACCATCAGCCGGTGGTGGCGATCGTCGGGCAGCAGCGGCGCGCCGCGCTCGGGGGGCACTACCAGCAGGAAGTGGACCTGCTGTCGCTGTTCAAGGACGTCGCGCACGAGTACGTGCAGATGGTCACCACGCCGGCCCAGATGCGCCACGTAATCGATTCGGCGTTTCGTACCGCAGCCGCCCAGCGCTCGCCCGCGTGCATCGTCATTCCCAACGATGTGCAGGAAATGGACGCTGAGAAGCCCCCGCGCGAGCACGGCACGGTTCACTCCGGACTCGGCTACGCGAATCCCCGGCCCGTGCCCAACGACGAAGGATTGCGACGCGCCGCCGAGGTCCTGAATGCGGGCCAGCGCGTTGCAATGCTGGTCGGTGCCGGCGCGCTGCATGCAACCGACGAAGTGATCGCCGTCGCCGACCGTCTTCAGTGCGGCGTTGCGAAGGCGCTGCTCGGCAAGGCCGCCGTTCCCGACGAGTTGCCGTGGGTGACCGGCTGCATCGGGCTGCTCGGCAGTCGCCCGAGCTACCGGATGATGATGGAGTGCGACACGCTGCTGATGGTCGGCTCGGGATTTCCCTATTCGGAGTTCCTGCCTGAAGAGGGACAGGCGCGTGGCGTCCAGATCGACATCGATCCGCGCATGACGAGCTTGCGCTATCCGATGGAGGTCAACCTCATCGGCGACAGTGCCGAGACGTTGCGCTTGCTCCTGCCGTTGTTGCAGCAGAAGTCCGGAGAGTGGCGGGCCGGCATCGAGAAGGATGTTGCCGCGTGGTGGCGCACGCTCGACGAGCGCGCGCACGTCGGCGCCAATCCGATCAATCCGCAACGCGTCTTCTGGGAGCTGTCGCCGCGCCTGCCCGACCGCTGCATCATCACCGCCGACAGCGGATCGGGAACCGACTGGTACGCGCGCGACGTGCGCTTGCGCCGCGGCATGAAGGCGTCGCTGTCGGGAGGCCTCGCGACCATGGGACCGGCGGTGCCGTATGCGATTGCGGCCAAGTTCGCGTTCCCCGATCGACCGGTGGTGGCGCTGGTCGGCGACGGCGCGATGCAGATGAACGGCATGGCCGAGCTCGTCACCATCGCCAAGTACTGGCGACGTTGGGACGATCCGCGGCTCATCGTGATGGTGCTCAACAACGGCGACCTCAACCAGGTCACCTGGGAGCAACGCGTCATGGAGGGCGATCCCAAGTTCGCGGCGTCGCAGGATCTGCCGCACGTTCCGTTCGCGCGCTTCGCCGAAACCATCGGGCTGCGTGGCATCGACGTGGAAAAGCCGGAGGCCATCGCGCCGGCGTGGGACGACGCATTCGCGGCAGATCGGCCGGTCGTGCTCGACGTGCGCTCCGATCCCGACGTGCCGCCGCTGGTGCCGCACGTGTCGATGAAGCAGATGCGCGCCTTCACCACGGCGTTGCTCAAGGGAGATCCGGACGCCGGTGCGGTGGTCAAGGCGACGCTCAAGCAGGTGTTCGCCTGAACGATCATGAAACCGGAAGCGCCGGTCACGCGAGTCGACGTGTCCGCGTACGTCGTTCCGACCGCGACGCCTGAATCCGACGGCACGCTCGAATGGAATGCGACCACGCTGGTGCTCGTGGAATGTGAAGCTGCGCACACCCACGGAGTGGGCTTCACCTACGCCGATACCGCGACGGCCAGGCTGATCGCGGACAAGCTGCGCGCGCTGGTGATCGATCGCGATGCCTTCGCGATCGCCGATTGCTGGAACGCGATGGTGCGCCAGATCCGCAACCTCGGCCGGCCGGGCATCGCGTCGATGGCGATCGCAGCGGTCGACAACGCTTTGTGGGACCTGAAGGCGCGCCTGCTGGAAGTCCCGCTGGTGCGGCTGCTCGGCGAGGTGCGGCGCGCGGTGCCCGTGTACGGCAGCGGCGGCTTCACTTCATATTCGACCGAAGCGCTGGTTGCACAACTGAGCGGATGGGTCGACCGCGACATTGCGCGCGTGAAAATGAAGGTAGGTCGCGACCCGGCCGCCGACCGGGAGCGCGTGCGAACGGCGCGCAAGGCGATCGGTGACGCCGAGCTGTTCGTCGATGCGAACGGTGCTTATGCGCGCAAGCAGGCGCTTGCGTTGGCGAGCGCGTTCAACTCCGCAGGGGTGAGCTGGTTCGAGGAACCCGTGAGCAGCGACGATCTCGACGGATTGCGCCTGCTGCGCGACACCGCACCACCGGGTATGGACATCACCGCCGGCGAATACGGCTACGACCTCGGCTACTTCCGCGCGATGCTGCAGGCGGGAGCGGTCGATGTGCTGCAGGCCGACGCGACGCGATGTGCAGGCATCACGGGGTTCATGCGCGTCGCGGCGTTGTGCGAGGCGTTCCAGGTTCCGCTGTCGAGCCACTGCGCGCCGTCGATACACGTCCATCCCTGCTGCGCGGCGACGCCGGTCCGGCATCTGGAGTATTTCCACGATCACGTGCGCATCGAGGAAATGTTGTTTGATGGCGCTCTCGCCGCGCGTCGCGGAATGCTCGAACCGGATCGATCGCGGCCGGGCATGGGTCTCGATTTCAAACGCGCCGACGCTGCGCGCTACGCGGTCTAGCGGCGTTGATTTCCCCCGCGCTTGCAAGGAGCACTCGATGGCGACTCAACCGAATCGACAATGCCGGCACCCCGGATGCATGTGCACGGTGGCCGAGGGGCAGGATTTCTGCAGCGACTACTGCCGCCAGCAGTCCACCAGCCGACAGCAGCAGGCGCAGGCGGGATCGGGCAGGCAGATGCAGGGCAGCGGCGGGCAGCGTTGCGCGTGCGGACATCCGGCGTGCCAGCACTCGTAGAACCCGGCAAAGCGCCGGTATCGGATCTGGTCGAGCGACTGCGCGAATCGGTACGCGGCGAAATCGGCTTTGACGCCGGCACACGCGCGTTGTACGCGACCGACGCGTCCAACTACCGGCAGGTCCCGATCGGCGTGGTGGTGCCCCGCACCATCGACGAGGTCGTCGCCACGGTCGCCGAATGCCGGCGTCACGGCTTGCCCGTGCTGCCACGTGGCGGCGGAACGAGCCTCGCCGGGCAGTGTTGCAACGTTGCCGTGGTCATCGACTGCTCGAAGTACCTCAACCGGATTGTCGAGCTCGACGCGGTCGCGCACCGGGCGCGCGTCGAGCCGGGTGTGGTGCTCGACGATCTGCGCGACGCGGCCGAGGTTCATCACCTCACGTTCGCGCCCGATCCGTCGACTCACACCCACAACACGCTCGGCGGGATGATCGGCAACAATTCCTGTGGCGTGCATTCGGTGATGGGCGGCAAGACCGTCGACAACGTGCTCGAGCTCGACGTCCTGACCTACGACGCACTGCGGCTGACCGTTGGCCCAACCTCCGATGCCGAGTTGCAGCGCATCGTCATGCAAGGCGGTCGGCGGGGTGCGATCTATCGTGATCTGAAGCAGCTCGCCGATCGCTACGCAGACGAGATCCGCGCACGCTATCCGAAGATTCCGCGGCGCGTCTCGGGTTACAACCTCGATCAGTTGTTGCCGGAGAACGGCTTCGATGTGGCGCGCGCGCTGGTGGGCAGCGAAGGAACCTGCGTCAGCGTGCTTGGCGCAACGCTGCGCCTGGTCGCCAGCCCGCCTGCGCGATCGTTGCTGGTGCTGGGCTATCCGGACGTGTTCGCTGCGGCCGATGACGTCCCCACGGTTCTGAAGCACGGCCCGATCGGGCTCGAAGGCATCGACGATCGACTGATCGACGACATGAAAGCGATCGGCCTGCATCCCGATGACGTGCGCCTGCTTCCGCCGGGCGGCGGATGGCTCATGGCCGAGTTCGGGGGCGCGACGCGCGAAGAGTCCGACGCCCGCGCACGCGCATGCATGGACGCGCTGCGTGCGACAGCGCAGCCGCCGAGCATGAAGCTGTTCGACGATCGCCGCGAGGAGCGCATGTTGTGGACGGTGCGCGAATCGGGGCTCGGCGCGACGGCGCATGTTCCGGGCAAGCCGGTGACCTGGGAAGGCTGGGAGGACGCCGCGGTGGCGCCCGACAAGCTCGGCGACTACCTGCGCGCGTTTCGCGCGCTGCTGGACCGTCATGGCTACCGTGGCGACCTGTACGGGCATTTTGGCGACGGGTGCGTGCATACCCGCATCGACTTCGACCTCGAGACGCGCGCGGGGATCGATCGCTTCCATGCGTTTCTCGAGGATGCCTCGGACCTCGTGGTGCGCTTCGGAGGGTCGTTCTCCGGGGAGCACGGAGACGGTCAATCGAAGGCGCAGTTCCTGCCCAAGCTTTTCGGACCCGCCATCGTCCAGGCGTTTCGCGAGTTCAAGGCGATCTGGGATCCGACCGGACGCATGAACCCGGGAAAGATCGTCGATCCTTACGCACCCACTGAAAACCTGCGACTGGGCACGACCTTCGATCCGATCGTCGTGCAGACGCACTTTCGCTATCCCGGCGACGCGGGCCGCTTCAACCGCGCGCTGCTGCGCTGCGTAGGCATCGGCAACTGCCGCCAGCAGCGCGGGGACACGATGTGTCCGAGCTACCGTGTCACGCGCGAGGAGCGGCACAGCACGCGGGGACGCGCGCGCCTGCTGTTCGAGATGGCGCGCGGCGATGTGCTCAAGCAAGGGTTGCGCGAACCCGCCGTGAAGGAGGCGCTCGACCTCTGCCTGTCGTGCAAGGGCTGCAAGGGCGACTGCCCGGTCCACGTCGACATGGCGACCTATCGTGCCGAGTTCCTCGCTCACTACTATGCGCGACGCCTGCGGCCCTTGCGTGCATACGCCTTCGGATTCATCGGACGATGGGCCAGGATCGGCACAAGCGCACCGCGACTGTTCAACGCGATGCTCCGCGCCCCGTTACTGCGCTCGGCGACCCGAGCGGCGCTGCACGTCGCGCAGCAGCGCGACCTGCCCGCGGTCGCGCGCGAGAGCTTCGCCTCGCGCTTCGCAAATCGTTCGACCGCTTCGGCATCGGGCGAGCGCGTCCTGCTGTGGCCCGACACGTTCACCAACTTCTTCCAGCCGCAGATCGGCGCTGCCGCCGTACGCGTACTCGAGGCGAGCGGCTATCGACCGAGTCTTCCGCGCGGTCGCCTGTGCTGCGGACGAACGCTCTACGAGTTCGGATTCCTGGATGCAGCCAAGCGTTACCTGCGCCGGATCATCGAGCAGCTCGGTCCGGAGATCGACGCGGGCGTGCCATTGATCGTCCTCGAGCCCGCGTGCGCGGCGGTATTCCGCGACGAACTTGTCAATCTCTTTCCGGACGACGAGCGCGCGCGCCGCCTTGCGGCTCAAACGTACTTCTTCGATGAGTTTCTCGAGCGGCGCGGCGTCGAGCTGCCGTTGCGGCCGCCGGCTCGCGCGGTGCTGGTACACACGCACTGCAATCGCAAGGCGCTGTGCGGCAAGCAGGCGGGCGGATGGCTGCTGAGCGCACTCGCCGTCGACGGCGAGGTGCTCGATTCCGGCTGTTGCGGCATGGCCGGAGCGTTCGGGTTCGAACGGGACAAGTACGAAGTGTCGCGCGCGATTGCCGAGAACGCGTTGATGCCGCGCGTACGCGCGGCCGCAACCGATACGCTCCTGATCGCGGACGGCTTCAGCTGTCGCGAGCAGATCCTGCATTGCACCGGGCGACAGGCCTTGCACCCCGCCGAGGTGCTTGCGATGGCGCTCGCCGATTCCACCGTCGCGCGGTCCTCTGCGTAACCTACGGAGCTCACGGCATGCGAACCCGATCCATCGCCAAGGCGTCCGAGCGCACGCACGTGCTCGTTTTCGACAGCGGCGACGACGTCATGCCATTGCTGAAATCGTTTGCCGCGAAGCACGCGCTGCCCAGCGCGCATTTCACCGCGATCGGCGCGCTCGCGCGTGTCACGCTCGGCTATTTCGACTGGACACGCAAGGCCTATCTCGAGATCCCGATCGAGGAGCAGGTCGAAGTCGTGTCACTGATTGGCGATGTCGCGCACGATGCTGATGGAAAACCGCAAGTCCACGCGCATGTCGTGGTCGGCAAGCGCGACGGCAGCGCCCATGGCGGACATCTGCTCGCCGCCACGGTGCGTCCGACGCTGGAGCTCGTCCTGGTCGAATCGCCGGCTTTCCTGCGCCGGCGCTACGACCCGGAGTCGGGTCTCGCGCTGATCGATCCGCAGGCGTAACGGCGCGAGCGCTCGCATGCCGCTGCGCATCGAAGACTATGCGTTGATCGGCGACACCGCAACCGCAGCGCTGGTCGGCAACGACGGTTCGATCGACTGGTTCTGTGCGCCTCGCTTCGACGCACCGGCGCTATTCGCTGCGCTGCTTGGCACGCCCGCGCACGGACGCTGGCTCATCGCTCCGGCAGCATCGCCTCGCAAGGTACGGCGCCGCTACCGCGACCGGACCCTGATCCTGCACACCGAGTTCGAAACCGACGAAGGCGCCGTGCGGCTCGTCGATTGCATGCCGGTGATCGAGGGACGCACGGACATCGTACGCATCGTCGAGGGCCTGCGCGGCTCGGTGCGCATGTCGATGGAGCTGGTGATGCGACCCGGTTACGGCGCCATCATTCCCTGGGTCCGGCGCGTCGATCGCGCGCTGATCGCCACCGCGGGCCCGACATCGGTCGAGTTTCGCACGCCGGTGGAAACCTCCGGGCGGGACTTCACGACCGTCGCCGATTTCACCGTCGGCGAGGGACAACGCATTCCTTTCGTGCTGAGCTGCTTCGAGTCGCACAAGCCGCGCCCGCTGCCGATCGAAGCCGACGCCGCGGTCGACGTGTCGGAGGCGTATTGGCGCCGCTGGAGCCGGCGTTGCGGCTATCGCGGTCGATGGAGCGACGCGGTCTACGACTCGCTGGTTATTCTCAAGGCGCTGATGCACGCGCCCACCGGTGGCATGGTCGCCGCCGCAACCACATCGCTGCCCGAGCGCATCGGCGGGGTACGCAACTGGGATTACCGCTTCTGTTGGGTCCGCGATGCCACCTTCACGCTGTACGCGCTGCTGCTCGCCGGCTACCGCGAAGAAGCGCGCGCATGGCGCGAATGGCTGCTGCGAGCCGCGGCGGGACATCCGGAGCAGCTTCAGGTGCTCTACGGCGTCGACGGCGAGCGCCAGATCGCCGAGCTCGAGTTGCCATGGTTGCCGGGATACCAGGACTCCGCGCCGGTGCGCATCGGCAACGCCGCGGCCGCGCAGTTCCAGCTCGACATCTACGGCGAGCTGCTCGATGCGTTGCACGTCGCGCGAACCGCGGGGCTTGCGCCGGATGCCGATGCGTGGGCGTTGCAACGTGCGCTGACCGACTACGTCTGCGAACAGTGGACGCAGCCCGACTGCGGGATGTGGGAGGTGCGCGGGCCGCCGCGTCATTTCACGCACTCGAAGGTGATGGCATGGGTTGCACTGGACCGCTCGATCAGGGCGATCGAGAGCCGCGACGTCGAAGGACCGCTCGACCGCTGGCGTGACCTGCGCCAGCGCATTCACGACGAGGTTTGCGCGAAGGGTGTCGACGCCACCCGCGGCGTGTTCGTCCAGCACTATGGTGCCACCGGCGTCGACGCGAGCGCGCTGCTGATCCCGATCGTGGGATTCCTGCCGTTCGACGATCCGCGCGTGCGGGCCACCGTCGAGGCGATCGAGCGCGAGCTCACCAGCGATGGTTTCGTGTTGCGCTATCGCACCGAGGAGAATGTGGATGGTCTGCCGCCGGGCGAGGGCGTGTTCCTGCCGTGTTCGTTCTGGCTGGCCGACAACCTCGCGCAGGTTGGGCGGGTGGCGGAAGCCGAAGCGCTGTTCGAGCGACTGCTTGCGTTGCGCAACGACGTCGGCCTGCTTTCCGAGGAGTACGATCCGCGCGAGCGTCGCTTCCTCGGCAACCTGCCGCAGGCGATGACACACGTCGCGATCGTCAACACGGCACGCAACCTCACCCAGCCCGGCGGGCCTTCCGAGCATCGAGGCCAGCTCGGGGATGTCGAGCCGCCTGGCGGTGTCGCCAATCCTCCTGACGCGAAGGCACCGTTCGATGTGGCGAGCAGCGGTTGAGGCAAGCGCGAGCGGTGCACTGCCGTCGTGGCGCGACGCAATCGACGTCACGGGAGCGAGCTGCGAGGTAACCAATGGACCGAAGCGATGCTCCCGACACGGTGCAACGTTACCTCGACCGGGCGCTTGGTGCGGACCAACGAACCATCGCACGGGTCCGATTGCGCCAGCAAGGTGAGTTGCGCGCCGATGTCGCGCAGGCTCGCTGGCTGTCATTCAGCGCACGCGAGATCGTGGATGCCATGCGGATCGGCTTCCAGTGGGACGCGCGCGTACGCCTGCTTCCGCTGATCCATCTCCACGTCCGCGATGCCTATCGGGACGGTGCAGGTGCTGCAGGCGTTCGCGTGCTCTCGGTCGTCCCCGTCGCCGCAGAGCGCGACAACGCGCAACTCAACGCCGCCGCGCTGCTGCGTTTTCTCGCCGAGGCTCCGTGGTATCCATCGGCGCTCGTGCCCTCGAACCAGCTGCGCTGGGTTGCCAAAGACGAGCGTTGCGCGATCGCCACGCTGGCCGATCACGGCAACCTCGCCACGCTCGAATTCCGCTTCGACGCCTCGGGCGACGTCGCGGGCGTCTACACCGACGCGCGGCCGCGCAGGACCGCTTCGGGCTACGCGATGACGCCCTGGGAAGGACGCTTCCTCGACTATGCCGAGCGCGATGGCCTCCGTGTTCCACTGCGCGGCGAAGTCGGCTGGTATGTCGACGGCGCGTGGGCTTGCGTGTGGCGCGGGCAGTTGCTGTCCACGCAATACGAGTTCGCCGAATAGCCTCTCGCGCGACGCGTCGCGGGCCGGCGCGCTCGCGAAGTATGGACCTCGGCTCTCGTGAACGTGGTCGCTTGCCGCTTGCGCGCGAACGACCAGTGCGTGGCATTCGTGGCCGCTGGGGTAACGACCCGAACGCGCGCATCCGGAGCGCGCCTTCGACGCTTTGGCCACTCGGCCGCCGGTAGGCGCGCGACAGCCGGCATGTCGCTACAATCGCACGGCGACGCACAAAACAACGACGCCGTGACGACCCCAGGAATCGGTCACGGCTGCATCGGGGAGACGCTATGCGAAAGGCGTTCGGAGTCGCATGCCTGCAAGCGGGTGTAGGCCTCGCGGCGCTTGTGCAAGCGATGCTGGCGTACGCGACATTGCCGCCTGGCGTGGCAGCCGAAGTCGTCGATCTGCAGGGTAGCGGGGAGCGCAGGGCTAGCTCGGACGTGGCGTGGCTGCAGGCGCGTCCGCGTGACGATCTCTCCTCCGGCGCGTTCGTTCGCACCGGCGCGGCGAGCAAGATGGCGCTGTTGTTCGCCGACGAGACGCAGGTGCGTCTCAACCAGAACTCGGTGCTGCAGGTCAAACAGGTCGCGACCGGCGAGCACGACGGCACCGCGTTGCGACTCGAGCTTGGACGCGCATGGTCGCAAGCGAAGCGCGCTCCCAACGGTTTGCAGATCGAGACGCCGTCGGCGACCGCGGCCATCCGCGGCACGGCCTGGGAGATCGAAGTCGATCCGACGGGCCGGGCGACGTTGGTGGTGCAGACCGGCGAGGTCGAATTCTTCAACGAGCTCGGTCGCGTGAGCGTTGCCGCGAACGAAGCGGCCGTGGCCGAAGTCGGCAGGGCGCCGGTCAAGATCGTCCTCGCCAATCCGCGCGATCGGGTGCAATGGGTCAACGCGTTGCGCTTCGACACGCGCCGTTATGCTGTAGCAGCATCCTCGTCGCTGCCGTTGCGCTCCGCGTTGCAGGCCATCGATCGCGGCGACTTCGCCGCGGCCCGCGCGTTGCTCGCGGCCGAGCGAGCGGCGCGATCTTCTGACCCCGCCATCTACGCCGCGCTCGGCGATCTCGAGCTGGTTGCCGGAAACTTCGATGCGGCGATTGGCATTTACCACGATGGCCTCGCGATCACCCGAACCGACGATCCGCGCTTGCGCGCCGAAACCGTGCGCGCGCAATTGCTGAGCGATCGCATCGCGGAAGCCGAGCAGGCGCTCGCCGGCGCGCGCGTCGGCGAAAGCGCCGACCTCCTGATTGCGCAAGGCGAGGTCGCACGGCGGGAAGGCCGCGCCGGTGAAGCGCTGTCGTCCTTCACCCAAGCCACCAGGCTCGCACCGGACGACGATCGCGCATGGTACTCGCTGGGCGCTGCGCAGAACGAGCGCGAAGATACGCGCCCCGCGCGCCGCAATCTGTTGCGCGCACTCGAGCTCAATCCCCAGGGCGCCGGCTATGCGGGCGAGCTTGCGACGCTGGAAACCTTCGCCAATCGCTTCGCGGCAGCCGAGCGCGCGTTCGAGCAGGCGCTGCAGGCGAATCCCGGCGACTATGTCGCGCTGACCGGACTGGGGTTGTTGCGCCTCAAGCAAGGGCGTCCACGGGACGCGCTCGACGCGCTGTTGCGCGCAGGCGTGCTCGAGCCGCGTTTTGCGCGTGCCAAGATCTACACGGCCGTGGCCTATTACCAGCTTGGTCGTCATGCCGACGCGATCTCGACGCTGTTGCAGGCGGCGCAGCTCGACGACAAGGATCCGCTGCCGTATCTGATCCTGTCGCAAATCTATACGGACCTGTTCCGCGCCGGCGATGCCGTGCAGGCGTCCCGCGAGGCGCTGCAGCGTCTTCCCTATCTCAAGTCGCTCAACCAGGTCGCGAACGACCAGCAGGGCCGCGCGAACCTTGGCTTCGCGCTCGCGTTCTTCGGGCTCGAGGAATGGGCGCTGGAAATCGCCCAGCAATCCTACTATCCCTATTCCGGAGCGAGCCACCTGTTCCTCTCCGATCGCTACCAGGGGCCGTTCAACAAGAACTCGGAGCTGTTCCAGGGCTTCCTCACCGATCCGACCGCGTTCGGCGGCAGCAACCGTTTCTCGACGCTGGTGCCCACGGCCGGCCACTACGCCACGCTCGGCAGCACCTACTCGCGCGACAGCGACGATCGCCTGTGGAACCCGTACCTGCGCCTCAACGGGCTGTTCGACGTATTCGCGCGTGGAGCGTATTTCATCGATGCCGAACGCGGCGTGGGCACCATCGACACCTCCGACGTCGACCCGGACGGCAAATCGGTGCAGGTCAAGGGCGATCGCCGCGTGGAGCTCTATGCGCTGGGCCTCGGCACGCTGGTCAACGACGAGCTCGGCGTGTTCGGCTATGCGACCAAGATCCGGCAGTCGGTGATCCTGCGCAACCTCACGAGAACCGAGGGCGACGAGTACAAGGAGCGCGGCGACTTCGGTGTCAGCTATCGTTTCTCGCCCACATCGATGACCTGGTTCAAGTACGGACGCACCAACGAGCAACGAGCCTTCGATCGCTATTTCATCGCGAGCGAAGACGTCACCGCGGCGAACGGCGCGAATTCGAGCTTCAGCTCGCGCCCGGAGGAATACCAGCTGCGCCACACGATGGACCTGAGTCCGGTGGATCATCTCGCGCTCGGCGCCGAGACCTCGCGCGATCGCCGCCTGTCGAATTTCTTCGCCGGCAGCGTATCGACGCGGCCGGGCGTGCCGAGCATCGGCGTGCTGGTCGACACCGAGGCGAACCTCGCCTCGCGCCAGGCATATGTCTCCTACACGCGCGACGTGTCGGCGGTCTTCACCGTGCAAGGCGATTTGTTCTGGCAGCGCTTCCGCCAGGACATCACCGAGTTCGACGCGGTGCTGGTGACTCTCGGCGATCAATCGTTCCCGGCCACGCAAACCATCGCGGGAAGCACCACCGACACCAAATGGAATGCGCGCGCGGGATTCGTGCTCAAGCCCGGCAACGTGGTCGTGCGCGGGGCATGGCAGGAGTGGATCCAGCCTGCGTCGGTCAGCACGCTCGCGCCGGTCGCTACCGCGGGCATCGAGATGGACGATCGGCTGGTGAGCGCGGGCGGCAACGGCAAGCGCGCCGTGCTCCGCGCGCACTTCGAGCCCGATGCTTTCACCGCGATCGCGGCGTTCATCGACGACGAGAAGATCCGCAACCTCGGCGAGTCCGGCTTTCGCATTCCGACCCCGCAGATCGAGTTCGTCGACCTGCTGCGCAACACCCAGCTTTTCAACGTCAGCACGCTCGACCCGCTCGAGGGCACGCCGGACTTCGACGCGGGACGCGCAACGGCCACCGGCATCAGCGTGAATCGCATCCTGACGCCGCAGCTCTCGATCGCCGGGAAGTACGTGTACACGCGCAACGAGGCCGACGTCTACTACAAGGACGACGCCGGCAACCTCGCGGTGGCCAACAAGGTCGCGAAGATTCCGTACCTGCCGCGGCATTTCTTCGCTGCGGGCCTCACCTGGGCGAGCCCGCAGCACCTGTACGTGAGCGCGCAGGCGGTGTATCGCTCGCAGCGTTTCACCGATCGCGACAACACCGACGCGAGCGCGTTGCGCGCCGACTGGAACGGGCAGGTCGTCGCCTTCTGGGAAACGGCGGACAAGCGCTGCATCGTCGGTCTCGCGGCGCTCAACCTCGGCAGCAAGGGCGCGGGCGAGCGCTACATCGCCGATGTCCGAATCCGCTTCTAGCGCCCGGTTGAGTGCCGCGGCGCGCCGGCGCCTGCTCGAGGCCTCCGTCGCGCTCCTCGCGCTGATGCTGTTGTGGCTCGCGAGCTTCACGCCGCAGTGGCGCCAGCTCGAGTTCAAGACCCTCGACGCCTATACGGCGCTCGCAGCGCGCGGCGCAGGCCAATCGCCGATCGTCATCGTCGCCATCGACGAACCGTCGATTCACGAGCTCGGCGTGCGCTGGCCGTTTCCGCGCAGCATGCATGCGCGGCTCATCGACCGGGCGGCGAGCGATGGCGCGCGCGTGATCGCTTTCGATCTGCTCCTGTCGGAGCCCGCAGCGGCCGACGACGACGCGGCACTCGCGGAGGCGATTCGTCGTGCGCCTCGTGTCGTCCTGGGCAAGACGCTGGAACAGTCGGAAACCGCCGCTGCGCGCGAATGGACGCGTGCGGAGCCGTTGCCGGCATTCATCGCCGCGGGGGCGCGCGCAGGGGAAGTGGGCGTCGATCCGGACGCCGACTTCGTGGTGCGCGTCACACCGGCCTTCGCGGACAGCTTCGCTCGCGAGATCGTGCGCGTCGCGCGCAATCAAGGCGAAAATGCGCGCGCGCCCAACGAGCCCACCCTGATCCGCTACGCCGGGCCGCACGGCACGTTCCCCACCGTCCACTATTACCAGGCGGTGCTGCCCGGCTTGCTGCCACCCGGCTTTTTCGCCGACCGCATCGTGCTGGTCGGCCTGAACGTCCACGCTTCGCCCGAGCTCACGCGCAAGCAGGCCGACCTCTACAACTCGCCGTTCATCGATGCCGAGGGCGGGCTCATGCCCGGCGTTGAAATCCATGCGAACCTGGTCGCGAACCTCCTCGACGACGCCGCGGTGACGCCGGCCTCGACCGGACTGAACCTGCTGCTCGCCGGCGTGCTTGCGCTCGGCGTCGGTGCCATGGGCGCGTCGCGCGGCCCTGCGGCAACGGCCATCTCGTTGGTGATCGCAACGATCGCAAGCCTGACGCTGAGCTACGTGCTGTTCATGCGCGGCATGTGGCTCTCGCCGCTGCTCGCCATCGCCGCCGCGACGTGGGTGTACGTCGTGCAGACGGCGGTGGGCTTCCTGGTCGAGCGCAGGCGCGCGCGCGAGACCCGCCGGGCGTTCGCGCAGTATGTTCCGGCGGAAGTGGTCGATCGACTGGTCGAGCAGCCCGAGCTGCTGCAACTCGGCGGCGAGGAACGCGAGCTGACGCTGCTGTTCGCCGACCTGGCGAACTTCACGACGCTGTCGGAGCACATGGCGCCGCCGGCGGTGGTCGCACTGCTCGGCAAGTACTTCGATGCGATGAGCACGGTCATCTATCGCTACCGCGGTACCGTCGACAAGTACATCGGCGACGGCATCATGGCATTCTGGGGCGCGCCCTTGCCCGACGACGACCACGCTGCACACGCGCTGCACGCTGCGATCGAGATGCAGGAGGTGTTCGAAGGCGTGGCACGGGGTCTGGCCGGCAAGGACGGATCGCCCGTTGCGATGCGCATCGGGTTGCACACCGGCAACGTCGTGGTCGGCAACGTCGGATCGCGCGCGCGGTTTGCGTACACGGCGATCGGCGATGCAGTGAACCTCGCATCGCGACTGGAGGCCGCGAACAAGGTCTACGGCACGTCGATCCTGTTGACCGATGCGACGGTCGCGCGGCTTCGTGAGCCTGCAGGGCTGCGTCCGGTCGACTCGGTGATCGTGAAGGGGCGTACCGAGGCCGTGCGCATCTTCACTCCCTGCGCCGATCGCGAGCTCGTCGAGCAGTCGACTGCGGCGCTGGACGCCTATGCCAATGGCGCGTGGGACCGCAGCGCGATGCTGTGGCGTGAGGTTCTCGTACGCCGTCCCGGCGACGGTATCGCAAGCGTGTTCATGCGTCGCATCGAGATGTTTCGCCGGAGCGCGGTGCCGGCAGGTTGGACCGGCGCCACGGCGCTCGACAAGCTCTGAGCGCGTTCCTAGCGCCCGAACCATGGCGGCACAGCGAGCGGGTGGTGCTGGCCCGAGCCGGGCTCGCACCCGCAGCCGCAACCTCCCCGTTCCGCGTGTCGGATCAATAAAATATAACGGTCGATAAATAATATGGACTTTCATTTTATTGAGGTGTACCTTCACTTCATGAACTACGCAAGAGCGCACTGACCCGATGGCGGCGGATTCGACCGTCCCGCCTGCATGGCTCGCGCAGATGAGCGACGAGGACATGCAGTTCCTGCGCCGCTTCGTCCTGTCGTCGGGATCGCTCAAGGCGGTCGCCGAGGAGTACTCGGTGTCGTATCCGACCGTTCGGGCACGGCTCGATCGCCTCATCGCGAAGATCGAGGCGGCGAGCGATCCGCGCATCACCGATCCGTTCCAGCGCAAGCTCAGGGTGCTTGCCGCCGACGGCCAGATCTCCGCGCTCATCGCGAAGGAACTGCTCGAGGCGTATCGTGCCGCCATCAAAGGAGCCAAGTGATGAACGAAGCATGGTTCAACGCAGCCTCGTACGCATTCATTCCCGGCGTGGTGATCGGCATCGCCGGCGCGGCGCTCGGGCTGCTCGCCGGTTCGCTCGCGCCGCGCGGCAAGGCGAAGTGGCTGGTGATCGGCTTTCACATAGGCATCATCATCGTCTCGCTCGGCTTGCTCGCGCTCGGCGTGCTCGCGCTCGCCGAGGGTCAACCGTATGGCGTTTGGTACGGCCTCGGCCTTCCCGGCCTGATCGGCGTGGCGGTGTTCGGCTCGCTGTACGGCGTGGTGCAGCGCCGCTATCGCGAAGCCGAGGAGAAGCGCATGAGCGCGCGCGATCTCGACTAGGCCCTGGCGCGTTCCAACGATGTCCGAATCGAAGTCGCGCAAACGCAAAGGGGCCGCCGATGCACCGGCGCCGCTCGCCGTGCCGGTACCCGGCGAGCCGCATCCGTTCCTGGCGAGCGCGCAGAGCCGCGAGCTCTCGGAGTTCGAGTTCTCGCTGATCATCCTGATGTTCGGGTTTCAGCGCTGGGTCGTGAACTGCATGGAGGCGGCGCAGTTCCGCGGGCTCGGCGCGCTCGACATCCTGGTGCTGCACGCGGTGAACCACCGCGCACGCGGGCGGCGCATCTCCGAGATCTGCATGGTGCTCAACATCGACGACACGCACCTGGTCGCCTACGCGCTCAAGAAGCTTGTCGCCGCCGCGCTCGTGAAGTCGACCACCCAGGGTCGTGAGCGACATTACGAAACCACCGCGACCGGCGACCAGGCGTGCATGGCGTATCGCAAGGTGCGCGAGCAGTTCCTGATCCCCAGCCTGTCGTGGCTTTCCGGGGAACGCAACGTGGTGCGCGACGCCGGTGCGTTCATGCGCGCCATGACTGCGATCTACGACCAGGCGGGCCGCTTCGCAACCGCCGAAAGCACCGCGGCTCCCACGCCTCCGCTGCGCACCAAGTGACGCGATAGCCCGCCATGCGCGAGCGCCGCTCGCGCCATGGCCGGGTGGAAAGGGTCATCGCCGCGTAGGCGAGGACCCGGCCAAACGTTGTTCCTGTCGACGCGCGACATGCCAAATTGCCGGCAATTTGCGCGATTGCGCGCGGCGCGTCGCGCGTTTAGATTCGCCCGCTACGCCGGCGTTCGCCGGTGCCTTCGACCAAGGAGCGGCTCATGGAACGTTGGGCGAGCAGGTGCTGCGCGGCATGCGGCCTGGTGATCGCGTTGACGAGCGCGCCTGCGCTCGGGCAGGGCGCCATCGAGTGGCGTTTCTTCACCTACTTCCCGGTCAACGACAAGCCGGCGCAACTGAACCGGGCGTTCGCCGAGGATGTCGCGAAGGCCACCAACGGCAAGCTCAGGATCACCGTGTTCGCGGCCGGCGAGCTGCCGTACAAGGCGCCCGACGTGATGCGCGCGGTGTCCACCGACCAGGTCCAGATGGGCGATGTCGCGGTCGGCTTCGCATCGGGCGACGTGCCCGAGCTCAACGTGCTGTCGCTGCCGTTCCTGTGCACGACCTACGACCAGTTCGACAAGGCGCTGCCGGCGGTGCGCAAGGTCGCCGACGACGTGTTGCAGCAGAAGTTCGCGATCACCGCCGTGATGCACTGGACCATGCCGCCGCAGAACTTCTGGCTCAATCGGCCCATCGCGCACCTCGACGAGCTGAAGGGCATGAAGGTGCGCGCGTGGAACCCCGAGCAGGTGGAAATGATGAAGCTGCTCGGCGGCAGCGCGGTGTCGATCACCTCCGCCGAGGTCATTCCGGCGCTCGAGCGCAAGGTCATCGACGGCGCGATCACCTCCGCGTTGTCGGCGAACGACTGGCGTGCGTTCGAGATCGTCAAGACCGGCTACATGGTGAACATGACCATGGGCCACCAGGTGATGATGGTCAATACCGCCGAGCTGCAGAAGCTGCCCGCCGACGTGCGCAGCACGCTGCTCGCCAAGGCGCGGGAATGGGAACCGAAATACCGGCAGATGTCGGAGCAGGGCGATACCGACGCGCGGCGCAACCTGCAGGCGAACAAGGTCAACCTCGTGTCGCCCACTGCCGAGGACCGCAAGCACGCGCAGAGCGTGATGCGTCCGATGTGGGATGCATGGGCGGCGAAATACGGCCCGGTAGGCAAGCAGCTCGAGCAAGGCGCGATGCAGGCCTGCGGAGCATCGTGAGCGAGCGCAACGGCGCACGGTCGCGAAACCTGAGCTGCTCTTAGCAGGCGCTCCGACCCTCGCGCAGGCCACACGCCAAACGATGTCCTGGCTCGCCGCCGGCGACCGCGTGTTGCAGCGCGCCTCGCACGCCTTGCTCGACCTCGCGGGCGCGATGCTCGCGTTGATGGCCGTGCTCATCAACGTCGAAGTGGTCGCGCGCTACGGATTGAACAGCTCGACGCTGATCTCGGACGAGTACTCCGGCTACCTGTTCGTGTGGTCGACGCTTCTCGCATTCGGCTACGCGCTGCACACCGGACAGTTCCTCCGCGTCGAGGCGGTGGTGGATCGATTCGGTCGTCGCGGCAAGGCCGCCTCCGAGCTCATCGCGGCGATCGCAGGGCTCGCCGTGAGCGCGGTGTGCGTGTACGCAACGTGGCAACTGCTGAGCGCGAGCTTTCGCCTGGGCACGCGCTCGATCCAACCTTCGGCGACGCCGCTGTGGATCGTGCAGACGGTGCTGCCGTTCGCCTTCGCGTGGCTGGCGCTCCTCTACCTCGCGGCGATCGTGCGCATCGGCGCGCGGCGACCATCCGACGAGCCGTTGCCATGATCTCGTGGACGCTTGCCGTCGCCATCTACGGCGTCGTGCTGGTCTCGCTGCTGGTGTTCGGCGTGGCGATCGGCACCGCGATGGGGCTTGTCGGGATCCTCGGCATCACGCTGATCGGCGGGGTGCGGCTGTGGGGCACCCTCGGCGACATCGTCTGGAACACGACCAATTCGTTCACGCTGGTCGCGGTCCCGCTGTTCGTGTTGATGGGCGAGATCATCCTGCGCAGCGGCACCTCGAAGCACTTCTACTCGGGACTCGCGCGACTCATGTGGAGCGTGCGCGGCGGCCTCGCGCAATCGAACATCGTCGGCTGTGCGATCTTCGCGGCTATCTCGGGATCGTCGACCGCGACGGCGTTGACCATCGGAACCGTGGCGCTGCCCGAGATGCGGCGGCGCGGCTACAGCGACGATCTCACGCTGGGCACGCTGGCCGGTGGCGGCTGCCTCGGGATCCTGATACCGCCATCGATCCCGATGATCATCTACGCGACGGTCGTGCAGGAATCGGTGATCGACCTGTTCATGGCCGGCGTGGTACCGGGCCTGCTCCTCACGCTGATCTTCATGACATGGGTGTGGGTCTACGTGACCGCGCGACCGGCCGTGGTGCCCGAGCGCACCATCAAGCCGCCGGCAGGCGGGATGGGCAAGGCATTGCTCGATTGCATGCCGATCATCGTCCTGCTCCTGGCGATTCTCGGAGGCATGTACTTCGGCATCGTGACGCCCACCGAAGCGGCGGCGTTCGGCTGCCTGGTCGCGCTGCTGATCGCCCTCGGCTATCGCGAGCTGACCTGGAGAGGCATCCGCATCGCCTTGCGCAACGCGGTGGTCACCAATGCCGTGGTCATGTTCATCATCATCAATGCGCAGATCCTGAGCTACGCGGTCACCACCTCCGGCATCGGCCGCGGCATGTCGACGGCGCTGGTGTCGCTCGGTCTGGCGCCGTTCGCGTTCTTCGTGTGCCTGTACCTGCTGTATCTGTTGCTGGGGATGTTCATCGACGGCATCTCGATGATGCTGCTCACCGTCCCGTTGCTCTATCCGACGCTGACGGCGATGGGCTTCAACGGCGTATGGTTCGGCGTGGTGCTCGTCGTGCTCATCGAGCTCGGCCAGCTCACCCCGCCGATGGGGCTCAACCTGTTCGCGATCCATTCGATCGCGGCCCCGAGCAACCTCGGACGCATCGCGCGCTCCTCGGCCCCGTACGCGATCGCGATCTCGCTGTTGTGCTTCATCCTCTACTTCTTTCCCCAGATCGCGCTGTGGCTGCCGGCGACCATGAAGCAATGAACGCTGTCGCGCATGCCGCCGCATCGGAAGTCATCGACCTGCGCAGCGACTTCCTCGCGCGTCGCACGCCGGCGATGGAAGAAGCTTGGGCGCGCGCCCAGCGCGAACCGTACCGCTTCGGGTTGCGCGAAGATCCGCATCAGGTCGCGCTCGAGCGTCGCATCGCGCAAATGACGGGCCACGAGGACGCGCTGGTGTTTCCGACCTGCACGATGGCGAACCTGGTCGGTACGATGCTCGGCTCGTCCCCGGGCACGCGCGTGATCACGCACCAGGACGCGCACATGATCACTTCGGAGGCCGGTGGCGCAGCGGCCATCGCCGGTGTGCAGCTCGTCCCGATTCCCGGCGATCCGTGGACGCAGCAGTCGCAGCGCTGGGCGGATGCGGTCGACGGTGGCGACGTGCAGAAGCCGGCGTGCTCGCTGTTCGTCGTGGAGAACACGCACAATCGTGCCGGCGGACTGCCGCTCGAGCGCGATTACCTCGAGGCGATCTGCGCGATCGCACGCGAGCGCGGGATTCGCACCCACCTCGACGGTGCGCGATTGTTCAACGCCGCAGCCGCGCTCGATACGCCGCTTGACACACTGGCGCGCGGCTTCGACACCGTAGCGCTGAGTCTCAACAAGGGCTTCGGCGCGCCGATCGCCGCCGTCCTTGCGGGCTCGCGCAGTGACATGGCGAAAGCGCTCGTGCTACGGCAGCGGTTGGGCGGCGGCATCCGTCCCACGGGTCCGGCGGCCGCAGCGACGCTCGCCGCACTCGACGACGTCGCGCACTTCGCCCAATCGCACCGGCTTGCGCGTCGCCTCGCACAGGGCCTGGCGGCTATCGACGCGATCGCAGTGGATCCCGCGCAAGTGCTCAGCAACATCGTCGTCGTGACGCTTCCGGGCCCAACGACCGCCGTCGAGGTCCAGGCGCGGCTAGCGCGACATGGTCTGCTCGCGTTGCCCTTCGGTGAGCATCGGCTGCGCATGACCACGTATCGCGGCATCACCGAAGCGCAGATCGATACGTCCGTTGCGATCGCCAGGCGAACACTCGGCGGCGCTTGAAAGGGAGCCGACGCACATGGCAGCATCCCGCTATCGCATCGGTGTGGATATCGGCGGAACGTTCACCGATTTCGCGCTGTTCGACGACCAGGCGCGCGACATCCTCACCCACAAGGCCCTGACCACGCCGGCCGATCCGGCCCAGGCGGTCATCGACGGCGTCGCCGAGCTCGTTGCGATGGCAGGGATCGCGACGAGCGATATCGGCATGGTGGTCCACGGCACCACACTCGTGACCAACGCGGTGATCGAGCGCAAGGGAACGCCCACCGCGATGATCGTCACGCGCGGCTTTCGCGACGTGCTCGACATCGCGATGGAATGCCGCTACGACCTGTTCGACCTCCGTATCCGTTTCCCGGCGCCCGTGGTTCCGCGTCACCTGCGCTTCGAAGTCGACGAACGCGTGAAGTGGGACGGCTCGGTCGCGACGCGCCTGAGCCTGGCCAACCTGGAATTGCAGATGCGCGATGCAGTCGCACGCTTCGGCGTTCGCGGTGTCGCGGTGTGCCTGCTGCACTCCTATGCGAACCCGGAGCACGAGCTCGCGCTCGCGCACTGGCTCGGCAATCGGTTCCCGGAGCTCAAGGTGTCGGCTTCGTCGGTGGTCTTTCCGTTCATGCGCGAGTACCAGCGCTGGACCACCGCGTGCATCAATGCGTACGTGCAGCCGGTGGTCGATGCGTACCTCGACCGTCTTGCGCGCGGGCTCGGTGCGCTGGGTTTCACCGGCCGGTTCCTGGTGATGAGCTCGAGCGGCAGCACGCTGACCGCCGATCTGGCGCGGCGTTTTCCGGTGCGCTTGCTCGAGTCCGGTCCCGCGGCCGGCGCGTTGATGGCAGCGCGTCACGCGCGCGAGCTCGATCTGCCGCAGATCCTCTCCTTCGACATGGGGGGCACGACGGCGAAAGGCTGCATGATCCGCGACAACGTGCCGCTCAAGCGCTACGAGCTCGAGGTGGCGCGCATCCACGAGTTCAAGCGCGGCAGCGGGCTGCCGGTCAAGATCCCGGTCATCGACATGATCGAGATCGGTGCCGGTGGCGGAAGCCTCGCGCATCTCGACGATCGTGGCGTGATCGGGGTGGGTCCGCAGAGCGCGGGCGCCGACCCGGGACCGGCCTGCTACGGTCGTGGCGGTCGCGAGCCGACGCTCACCGATGCCAACCTGCTGCTCGGCTACCTCGATTCTTCATCGTTTCTCGGCGGGCGCATGCGCCTGGATCGCGAGGCCGCGCTGCGCGCGGTGGAGCATCGCGTCGGCGGTGCGCTTGGCGTGAGCGCGGAGCAGGCCGCGTGGGGGATTCACGAGGTCATCAACGAAGACGTGGCGAAGGCGTTTCGCGTGCACGCCTCCGAGCGCGGAGTCGACTATCGCCGCTGCAGCATGGTCGTGTTCGGCGGCTCCGGACCCATCCACGGCAGCCGCATCGCGCGCAAGCTGCGCATTCCGCGCGTGGTATGTCCTGCAGGCGCGGGCGTGATGTCGGCGTTCGGCCTTCTGGCGAGCCCGATCGGATTCGAGCAGGTGCAATCGCTGCGTGTCGACCTCGCGGCGCTCACCGAGCGGCGCTTTCGCGACATCGTTGCGTCATTGCTCGACGGCGTGAAGGCGCACGTGCGCGAATCGGGCGTGCAGGAGGCCGATTGCCGCGTTCGCCTCAAGGTCGACATGCGCTACATCGGCCAGGGTTACGAGGTCGAAGTGCCCTTGCCCTCGGTCGATGCGGGGGAAGCGCTCGCGGCGATGCCGGAGGCGTTCGCGCGCGAGTACGCGGCGGTGTTCGGCACGAGCTTCAGCCAATGGCCGGTCGAAGTCATCGCATGGAAGGTCGACGTGACCGGCCCGTTGCCGGGCGAGGGCAGTACCTATCGTTTGCGCGACACAGCAAGCGCGGGCGAAGCGCTACGCGGCCGGCGCCAAGCCTTCTTTCCGGAGTCGGGTGGAGCGATCGAATGCCCCGTCTATGCGCGGCCGGCCATGCGCGCGGGCGATCGCGTAGCCGGGCCCGCGCTGATCGAGGAAGCCGAATCGACCTGCGTTCTCGTGCCAGGCGACCATGCGCACATCGACACCGCGCGCAATCTCGTGATCGACGTTGAGGAAAGCTGACCATGGCCTACGATCCGATCGCGCTGGGCATCCAATGGGATCGCCTGATCTCGATCGCCGACGAGATCATCAACACGCTGGTGCGCACCTCGTTCTCCACCAACGTGCGCGAAAGCTACGATCTCTCGTGCGTCGTGTTCGACGCGCGCGGTCGATCGATCGCACAGGGCAGCTACAGCGTGCCTTCGTTCACCGGCACCGCGCCAGCGACCCTGCACGCCATGCTGCAGCGCTTTCCGCCGCAGACGTTGAAGCCGGGCGATGTGGTCGTCACCAACGATCCGTGGATCGGCACCGGGCACCTCTTCGACATCAACGTCATGCAGCCGGTGTTTCGCAACGGCGCGTTGTGCGCCTATACGATGAGCATCACG
>DATKLH010000013.1:0-8678 GCA_035542515.1 Casimicrobiaceae bacterium | reverse complement strand
TACCTCGGGCCCAGGGAAGTGCAGCGCATCGGCGAAGCGATGGCGCGGCTCAAGGGCATCACCAAGGACCGCATCGACGAGGTCCTCGACTCCTTTCATCAGGACGCAGAGCAGCAAAGCCCGCTCGGCGTCGACAGTGACAAGTACGTGCGCTCGGTGCTCAGGCGCGCACTGGGCGACGACAAGGCGACCTACCTGCTCGACCGCATTCTCCAATCGGGCGAGCAAAGCGGCATCGAGAGCCTCAAGTGGATGGCACCCGCTGCGGTCGCCGACCTCATCCGGGCCGAGCATCCGCAGATCATCGCTTCAATCCTCGTGCACCTGGACCGCGACCAGGCTTCCGACGTCCTGCGCGAGCTGCCGCCCGCGCAACGCCACGACATCGTGCTGCGCATCGCGACGCTCGACAGCATCCAGCCTGCGGCCCTGCGCGAGCTCAACGAAGTGCTCGGCAAGCTGTTGTCGGGTTCCAACACCCAGCCGAAAGTCGCGCTCGGCGGAGTGCGCACCGCGGCGGAGATCCTCAACTACCTCGGCAGCGCGAACGAAACCGCCGCGATCGAGGCGGTGCGCGAGTTCGACGCCGATCTCGCGCAGAAGCTGCTCGACGAGATGTTCGTGTTCGAGAACCTGCTCGACATCGACGATCGCGGCATCCAGGCGCTGCTGCGCGAAGTGCAGTCCGAATCGCTGATCATCGCGCTCAAGGGCAGCGACGAGGCCCTGCGCGAGAAGATCTTCAAGAACATGTCGCAACGCGCCGCCGACATGCTGCGCGACGATCTCGAAGCCAAGGGCCCGGTACGCCTGTCCGAGGTCGAAGCCGAGCAGAAGGAAATCCTCAAGGTCGTCCGGCGCATGGCGGAGGAAGGCCTGATCATCCTGGGAGGCAAGGGTGACGACGCCTTCGTCTGACGCGGTACCCACACCCGAGCGTCCCGCAACGAGCAAGCTCTCGGCGTGGCAGCGCTGGGAGCTCGGTTCGCTCGAAACGCCGGCGGCGACCAACGCCAACGAGGCTGCGAGCGAGCGAGCGCAGGCCTACCACGCCGCGCAGCGCGAAGGACACGCAGCCGGGTACGCCGAAGGCATCGCGCAAGCCGCGGGCGAACGTGCGCGCTTGACCGAGCTCATCGGGCGCTTGTCGGTGTGCGCAGCCGATCACGAGCAGCGCCTGTGCGACGAGGTGCTCGATCTCGCGCTGGTGCTCGCCCGACAGCTCGTCGGCGAAGCGTTGTCGGTGCGCCGCGAATTCGTCCTGCCGGTGGTCAGCGCAGCACTCAAGCAGCTTCCGCAATCGACGCAGCGCGTCGAGCTCCACGTCAACCCGGCCGATCTCGCGTTGGTGGAAACGCACGTGCGCGACAGCGAAACCGGCGCGCGCTGCCGAATCAGCGGCGATTCCACCATCGCACCCGGCGGATGCAAGGTCGAGACCGAGCAATGCGAGATCGACATGACCAGTCCCACACGCTGGCGTCGCCTGCTCGCGATCCTCGGACGCTCCGATGACTGGATCGAACCCGTCTGACTTCGGCGCACTGTGCGCCGACTACCTCACCGACTGCCAGCGCCGCATCGGCTCGGTCGACCTGGGCGAGACGCGCGGGCGCCTTACGCATGTCGCCGGACTCGTCCTCGAAGCGGTTGGCGTGCGCTTGCCGCTAGGCGGCGTGTGCCTGGTCGAGCAACGGGGTGCCGCGCCGGTGGAAACGGAAGTGGTGGGCTTCTCGGGCGACCGCCTGTTCCTGATGCCGGTCGGCGAAGTGTCCGGTGTCTATCCGGGTGCCGCCGTGCGTGCGCTGGAGCCGCGTCAGCCGCGGCCGCGCGTGGCCAAGCCGTGGCATCCCCTGCGCCGTGCGACGGACATGGCGAAGCATCTTCCGGTCGGCGAACGATTGCTCGGCCGCGTGCTCGACGGCGCCGGCCGGCCGCTCGATGGACTGGGCCCGGTCGCCTTCGACGAAGTCCGTTCGCTGCAAAGCCGTCCGATCAATCCCATCGAGCGTTCGCCGATCAGCGCGACCCTCGATGTGGGCGTGCGCGCGATCAACGGCCTGCTCACCGTCGGTCGCGGGCAACGGCTCGGGCTGTTCGCCGGCAGCGGCGTGGGCAAGAGCGTGCTGCTCGGCATGATGGCTCGCTACACGCGCGCCGATGTGATCGTGGTCGCGCTGATCGGCGAGCGCGGTCGCGAGGTGAAGGAATTCATCGAGCAGATCCTCGGCAACGAAGGTCTCGCTCGCTCGATCGTGGTCGCAGCCCCCGCCGATACGCCGGCGCTCCTGCGACTGCAGGGCGCAGCGTACGCGACCACCATCGCGGAACATTTCCGCGACCGCGGGCAGCACGTCCTGCTGCTCATGGACTCGCTGACACGCTATGCGATGGCGCAACGCGAGATCGCGCTCGCCGTGGGCGAGCCGCCCGCGACCAAGGGCTACCCGCCGTCGGTATTCGCGCGCCTGCCGCGGTTGGTCGAGCGCACCGGCAACGGTGTGCGCGGCGGCGGCTCGATCACTGCGTTCTATACCGTGCTCACCGAGGGCGACGACATGCAGGATCCGATCGGCGACGCCGCGCGTGCGATCCTCGACGGTCACATCGCACTGTCACGCGATCTCGCCGAGTCGGGTCACTACCCGGCCATCGACATCGAAGGGTCGATCAGCCGCGCGATGCAGAACCTGGTCCCGCAGCAGCACCTCGAGCGCGTGCGCAGGTTCAAGCGCCTCTATTCGCGCTATCGCCGCGACCGGGACCTCATCAACGTCGGCGCATACGCCGCGGGCAGCGACCCGCTGCTCGACCAGGCGATCGCGGCGTATCCGCGGCTGGAGGCGTATCTGCAACAGGACATGCACGCGCGCGTCGACTACCCATCGGCGACGCAGGAGCTCGAGATCGCGCTCGCCACGCCGACACCGACCGCGCCGGGCGGCAAGGCGCTGCAATGAAGATCGCACCGCCGTGGAACCGGCTGAAGGACGTCGCGGCCAAGCGTCGCGACGAATCGGCGCAACGGCTCGCCGACGCGCAACGTGCGCGCGACGAGGCGCAGAAGAAGCTCGACACCCTCCTCGGCTATCGCGCTGAATACGAGTCGCGACTGGCGAGCACCGCGGGCAAGGGCATCGATGCGATGACGCTGCGCAACTATCGAACCTTCCTGAGCCAGCTCGATCGCGCGGTGCACCAGCAACGCGATGCGCTCACGCTTGCTCAGCACGACATGGATCGCGCCACGCAGGCGTGGGTCGCCGATCACAAGCGCACGGAAACCTATCAGTTGCTTGACGACCGCTCGCTCGAAGCCGAAGCCGCCGTCGAGCGTCGCACGGAGCAGAAGCAGGTCGACGAGTGGGTCACCCAGAAGCACCATCGCCGCACAACCAATCCGCGTTGAAACGCGAGGAGGACATTCCATGCCGGTCGCCTTCAATCCGCCGCCGCTTCCCACGCACGATGTGACCGCCAAGACGGCCGGCGCGGGCGCGCGTCAGGAGGGCGACGATATCTTCGCGTTGCTGCTCGCCGGCCTCGGGTCCACGCTTGCCGCGAGCGCCGGCCTCGAGCGCAACCAGCCGGCCTCGCGCGCGTCTTCGCGCGACGAGCGCAGCGATAACGCCGACGCCGCCATGGTGCCGCTGCTTGGACTGATGCCGAACATCACCACACCCCAGCCCGTGCAAGCGCCGCCCGAGCTCGTCTTGCGCGCGACGCCTGCATCCGGCTCGCTCGAACCGTCGAAGCCCGCACCTGCGGATGCGCAACTCGCGGAAGGCGCGCTGCCGCCACCCGCATCGTCGCGCCTCGATACGACGACGCAACTTCTCGCCGATGCGAAACTCACCCCTGCGCACGAAGCGCGCGCCGATCATCGCGACGCTCAGGCTTCTGCGCAAGCCGCTTTGCAAACGGGCGACGCTCGGATTGCCGACGCGTTCGAGCGGTCGTTTCGCGAGCAGATTCACAAGGACCCACCGAGCGCGGGTACGGAGTCATCGTCCGACCAGCATGGCTCCCGCCGCCGCGGCGAGGCACCGGCGAACACGCCGGGCGAGGTCCGGATCAACGATCCGGTGACGCACGCCGTCACCGAGGGTCATAAACCGACGAGCGTCGCACCATCGACGCGCTACGACACGGCCAAGGACGATGGTGTCGCGCCGCAATCCGCGCGCGGCGAACAACCCGTGGTTACGCCTGCGACCTCGGCGCCTGTGCAAGCGGCGTCGATGCTCACGCATGCCGCGGTCGCGCCAGCTCCCTCACCCGTCGCGACACCCATGCCGGTCATCACGATTGCGCAACGGGTCGACGATGCCGGATTCGCAGGTGCGGCAGCCAACCAGATCGCGCAGGTGGTCTTCGCCCGCAACGATCGCGCCGAGATCCGCGTGCATCCCGCCGAGCTCGGACCCATCCACATCCGGGTCGACATCAAGTCGGACCAGGCCTCGCTCAGCATCATCGCTTCGGTGCCCGAGACGCGCCATGCGCTCGAAGCCTCGCTGCCGCAGCTGCGCGAACTGCTCGCGCAAGGCGGCATCACCCTGGGTCAGGCCAACATCAACGACGGGAATGCCGCCGCCCGGCAGTCGCCTCACGATACCGAGTCGCGTCCCGCCCGCCGCGTCGACACCACGGCGGAACCTGCCGCTCCGGGGACCTCTGTGCCCAGCGGCGAACCCACCATCGGGGGTCGCCTGCTCGACGTGTTCGCCTAGGGCAGCGGCGAATACCTAGGGCCGCCGCTGGCGCGATCCGTGCATGCAAGGACGGCGCCGGAACCCGCCTGCGCAAGGCGCGCCGAGAAGTCGACCACCGCAACGACGAAGCACTCGCGGTAGGTGTGAGCAACGCGCGCTGGCGAACTTCACCGGCACGTTGTGGCAATTGGGAATTGAGCCCCTTTCCTGACCCTGCTCGCGCCGTCGGGGCGGCGCATCGCTCGCGATAATCGGGTCGTCCTTCGGATGCCGATGAAGCATCAACCTATCGAGATCTCAACTACCGTGGCCAAGCCTGCACTCGTCAAGACGAACAAACCCGCACCCGCTCCGGCGGCGCCGGAGCCTGTTGCGCAACCGAAGAAGAGGCTGCGCTGGCTGCTCGCCATCGTCACCGTCGTACTGATCCTCGGCGCGAGTGGCGGGGCGTGGTGGTACCTGCGCGGCAACGGTGCCCATGACGCGGAGACCCCGAAGGTCGCCACGGCCAAGCCGCCGGTGTTCTTCACCCTCGAGCCCTTCACCGTGAACCTGATGGAGGAGAACGGCGATCACTATCTGCAGCTTTCCATCGTGCTGCAGGTCGAGGACGACAAGGTCGGCGACCAGATCAAGACCTACCTGCCGATCATCCGCAACAAGATGCTGCTCATGCTGTCCGCAAAGCGCCCCAGCGATCTCGCCACCGCCGAGGGCAAGGAACGGCTGATCGCCGAGCTGCTGCGCGTATCGCGCGAATCGCTGCCCGGCACCACGCCGGAGCGCGGTGTGAACAGCGCCTATCTCAGCGCATTCGTGATCCAGTGAGCACGCCAGAGAGCCCTTCCGGGGAATTCCTCACCCAGGACGAGGTCGACGCGCTCCTCAAGGGCGTGAACCTCGAAGAGGAAGCGCAGGAAAGCACGGCGCCCGACGCGGTGCGTACCTTCAACGCCGCGACGCAGGAGCGCATCGCGCGCGATCGCGGCCCGGCGCTCGCGATGATCAACGACCGTTTCCTGCGCGCGTTCCGCGGCGGCCTCGGTGCGTTCCTGCGGCGGATGCCGGAAGTGGCGCTCGATGCGGTCCGCACGACCACCTACAGCGAGTTTCTCGGGACCATTACCGCGACGGCGAGCTTCAACATCATGCAGGTGCAGCCGTCGCGCAACTTCGCGTTGTTCGTGTTCGATGCGCCGCTGGTTTCGCTCGTGGTCGATCAGTTGTTCGGCGGCGACGGCCGCTTCGCGGGACGCAGCGAGACGCGCGATTTCACCGCCACCGAGCAGCGCATCATCCAGCGCCTGGTGGAGCTGGTTACCGCCGAGTACCGCAGCGCATGGAGCTCCGTTCACGATCTGGAGTTCACCCTCGTGCGCTCCGAGCAACAGGCGCAGCACGCGGCGATCGCGGCCCCCGGCGAAGTGACCGTGGTGTCGTCGTTCGGAGTCCAGTTCGGCACCACCAAGGGCGTGCTGCACATCTGCATGCCGTGCGCGACGCTCGAGCCGATCCGCGAGCTCAAGAGCAACGACGTGCACTCCGAGCCCAGCCCTACCGATCGGCGCTGGTCGCAGAGCCTCGCCAATCACATGCAGAACGCCGAAGTCCAGGTCGTCGCGACGCTTGCGACACTGAAGCTGACTCTGCGCGAGCTGCTGCAGCTGCAGGTCGGATCGATCGTGCCGATCGACATCGACCCGGCGGTTCGCGCCGAAGTCGACGGCGTCCCGCTGCTCGAATGCCAGTACGGCGTGCTCAACGGCCGTTATGCCTTGCGCGTCAATCGAGTTCTCAAGACCCAAACCGGCGCAGGAGTTACCCATGCTTGAAGACACCAGTGCCGCGACGGCGGACACGAGCAATGCCGGCGTTCTCAACGCGCCCGCGCAGGCGCGCGCAGCGCCGATCTTCAACGAGCTGGCCGCACAACCAACCAGCGGCGCGCCGGTCCACGACATCGACCTGGTGCTCGACATCCCGGTGCAGGTCACCGTGGAGCTCGGTCGCACCACGCTGCCGATCCGGCAGATCCTGCAGCTCGCGCAAGGCTCGGTCATCGAGCTCAACGGGCTCGCCGGTGAACCGCTCGACGTGCTGGTCAATGGCTGCCTGATCGCGCAGGGCGAAGTGGTCGTGGTGAACCAGAAGTTCGGGCTCCGTCTCACCGACATCGTCACGCCGTCGGAGCGGATGCGCAAAATAAAATGATCATCGGGCGAAAGTTTCGCGAGGCGATCAACTGTACTGGCTGCGTTGAACGACGGCGCGCCTCGCACGATACTTTCGCCCGGTTTGGAGTCAGCGCGGACGGCTTCGGGCGGCCGTGCGCCGCCCGCGCAACAAACGCAACTAACACGCGCACGCGACTCGTGGCAGCTGTCGCCGGCCTCTCGGCATTTCTTCCAGCGATCGCTCGCGCTGCCGACCCCGAAGCCATCGGCGACACGGGCAGCATGCTGCGCGCGCTGCTCGGACTCGCGTTCGTCATCGTGCTGATCGTCGTGGCGGGCTGGGTCGTTCGGCGCATCTCGCCACAGCAGGGACGCTCGGGGAGCGCGATTCGCGTCATCGCGAGCCAGGGGGTGGGCGCACGCGAGCGCGTGCTGCTCCTCGAGGTCGCGGATCAATGGCTGGTGGTCGGCGTCGCTCCCGGACGCGTGCAATCGCTCGCCACACTACCCCGCGGCGAGCTGCCGCCCGACCCGCAGCCCGCAACGCCGGGTAACTTCGGCACGCTTCTCGCACGCGCGCTCCAGCGAGACAAGCGATGATGCTTCTGCAAGCGATCGCCGCGATGCGCCGGACGCATCGTGTTTCGCGCACCCTCACCGCGCTCGCCTTGTTCGCGCTAGCCGGCCTCGCATGCGCACAAACGGCCGACCTGCCGCTGTTCAACAGTACGCCTGCGGCGGGCGGCGGGCAGAGCTACTCGTTGCCAGTGCAGACGCTCCTGGTGCTCAGTGCACTGGCGTTCCTGCCAGCGGTGCTCCTCCTGATGACGGCGTTCACCCGGATCGTGATCGTGTTGTCGCTCTTGCGCCACGCGCTCGGCACGCAGGCCTCGCCGCCCAACCAGGTGATCATCGGGCTTTCGCTGTTCCTGACGCTGTTCGTGATGGCGCCAGTGGCGGACAAGGTCTATTCCGACGCGTACCTGCCCTACACGCAGGGCCAGATTTCCTCCAGCGTCGCACTGGAAAAAGCCCAGGCGCCGGTGCGCGGCTTCATGATGAAGCAGACCCGCGAGCCCGACCTCGCCTTGTTCATTCGCCTCGCGCACCAGCCGCCCCCGACGTCCAAGGACGACATCCCCTTCCGCGTCCTGGTGCCCGCCTTCGTCACGAGCGAGCTCAAGACCGCGTTCCAGATCGGCTTCATGGTGTTCATTCCCTTCGTGATCATCGACATGGTGGTCGCGAGCGTGCTCATGTCGATGGGCATGATGATGCTGTCCCCGATGCTGATCTCGCTGCCCTTCAAGCTGATGCTCTTCGTGCTGGTCGACGGCTGGACGCTGCTGATCGGCTCGCTGGTATCGAGCTTCGGATGATTCGACCATGACATCGCAGACCGTTCTCACCCTCGTGCAACAGGCCCTGATGGTCACCGCGCTGGTCGCGGCGCCCCTGCTGATCACCGCGCTGCTCGTCGGCCTCATCGTGAGCGTCCTGCAGGCCGCAACGCAGATCAACGAGATGACGCTTTCGTTCATCCCCAAGCTCGCTGCGATGTTCGCGGTGCTCGTGCTCGCCGGGCCGTGGATTCTCGCGACGCTGGTCGACTACGTTCAGCGGCTGTTCGGGAGCATTCCGCAGCTGATCGGCTAACGCCAGGATGATGGGCGATGGTTGATGGTTGATGGTTGATGGTTGATGGTTGATGGTTGATGGTTAAAAGGTTGAGCGACGGTGGGCGGCGAGAACCATCGACTATCGACCACCAGCTATCGACCACGAACAA
>DATKLH010000012.1:0-7566 GCA_035542515.1 Casimicrobiaceae bacterium | reverse complement strand
GCGCGCGAGGACCGGAGCGCTCGTCACCCACGGCGGCCTGCAGGCGCAGCAGCGATTTGCCTGGCGCCGGAAGATGCACGCCGCTGCGCAACACCGCTTCCAGTCGCGGATCGGGATCGAGGCGGCTCATCGTGTCGAGGTCAATGGCGTTGAAAGCATTCCTGGCCGTGCAACCTTCCCGGATCGCGCGGATTGCGACGATCCTGCGTGCGGCCTCCTCATTGTCGCGCGGTCAAGCTTGGTTGTGTAGCACACGCGGCCTCGAATGCCGCCATGCGCTCGTCGGAGTCCGCTGCCTTGGGCCGACAACGTCGCTCAGGTGCAACATTACCGGGCGTGCCCCGGCCCGGCATGACCGGGGTCAAGGGTTGGTCGCGACGCTTTGCCTGGTGACGACACACACCCTAGCACCCGGCGACGCACTTGCCGTCGCCGCCCAACTCCATCGACTTGCCGCTGAGCGCCAGGTAGACCGGGCGTCGCCGGCCTGCGGACACGCCGGCGTGGGTTTGCCACGGATGTTCTCGATCTTGCGGCCGATGAAATTGGCAAGCGGCACGACCATGACCAACGCGGCATTCTTCGCCGCAGCGATGTCGGCGGTCGTGGAGTTGGGGGCCGCCGACACCACTTCCGGATTGGCGCAGGTTCCCGCCTCGAGCGCTTTCATCTTCTGGTCGCCGATGTGATCGCCATGCGCATGACTCAGGAGCACCACGTGCAAGCGGAGCCTCTAACTGCTCCCTCGCCCCGCATCGCGGGGAGAGGGTTGGGGTGAGGGGCGAATTCGAGATCCGCCTAGCGTTTATCAGTAACGCGTGCGGATCGCGTGGCGCCGCGCGCGCCGCTTCGCTTGACCTCGTTTGCGTCGCGGGCGTTGGCGCTCTGGTCGACCGGGTCGAGCAGTTGCTCGACCGCCGCTGCCGCCTTGCGCAACGCCGGAACCTGCGCGAGCACCTGCTCGACGGTGAACCGCGCGGTGGGCGCGTGCATCGACACCGTTGCGCACAGTCGACCGGTACGGTCGCGCACTGGCACGGCGAGACCGATGAGGCCTTGCATGAACTCCTCGACCTCGATCGCCACGTCGTTGCGGCGGATCTGCCGCAGGTTCTCCTCGATGCGGTCCGGGTCGATGACCGTCTTGTCGGTGAACTTGCGCAGCGGCGCGCTGCGCAGGATGGCGCGTCGCTTGCTGGCCGGCATGGCGCTCAGGAACATCATTCCGCTCGCCCCGCAGTGAATCGGTACACGCGAGCCGGGCTGCAGGTGCGTACGCAGCGGCCAATCGGACTCGACGCGATCGATGTACGCGACCTCGTTGCCGTCCAGCACCGTGACGTTACAGGTCTCGCCGACATCGGCGACGAGCGACTGCAGAATCGCATGACGTGCGCCGCGCGTCGCGGAGTTGATCAGGCTGGCGAGCGCGAGTCGCTGTTGGCGAAAGCCGATGGTGAAGCGCTTGCTGCCCGGCTCGCGATGCAGATAGCCCAGCCGCTCGAGCGTGACGGCGATGCGATGCACGGTGGCACGCGGAAGCTGCAACCGGGGGATCAGATCGACGGCGGCGACCGGCTCGTCGAACTGCGCGACGGCTTCGAGCACCGCGAGCATCCGCGCCGCCGGTGGCTCGGCCGCCGCAGAACGGGCCGACGCGCGGCGGGTCGGTTCAGGGGCGGCGCGAGTCGGAACCGGTTGGCGTTGCGCCGAACGCCTGCCAGCGCCGCGTGTGGATGGCGCTTCCGCCACGTCGCTTGCCACGTCGTTATCGATCTTGCTCATGTTGCACGAACCATCCTCGAGTCGGGCGGCGTGCACCGTGTCGGGCAAGCCGCATCAAAGGTCCAGGACCAGCACGGGTGTGCGCGAGCGCGCGCAGCAGATCAACACCTCGTGCGCTCGCTCGTCTTCGTCGAGCACGAAGTCGCGATGCTCGGGCACGCCTTCCAGGTAATGCGTGCGGCAGGTCCCGCACACCCCCGATTCGCACGAGCTTGCAACGTCGTAGCCGTGATCGCGCAGGCTCTCGAGGATCGACTTGTTCCCGGGCACGTCGATGGTCACACCGGATCGCGCGAGCCTCACCTGGAACGAGCTCGACTCGCTCGGCGGCGCGGTGGCCGCTTCGGCCCCCTTCGCGTCGTCGGGCGCGAAGTACTCGAAGTGCACGCTGCCGCGTGGCCACTGCGCGCTTGCCTCGCGGACCGCGCGCATGAACGGCTGCGGCCCGCAGCAGTACACATGCGTGCCCGGTCGCTGGACGCGCAGCAGCGCTTGTAGGTCGAGCCCGCGCGCGGGATCCCCGCCGTCGTGGTACACGATCGCTCGACCCGCTTCGCGTTCGGGCGCGAGGTCGTCGAGGAACGCCGTTCGCTCGGCCGAGCGAGTGCAGTAGTGCAACTCGAACTCGCCACCGCTTGCGCGCAGCGCGTGGATCATCGCCATGATCGGCGTGATGCCGATGCCTCCGGCGATGAACAGGTGCCGTTGCGCATCGCGCGCAAGCTGAAAATGATTGCGCGGTGCCGACACCACGAGCGTGCGCCCGACATGAACCCGCTCGAAGATCGTCTTCGACCCGCCGCGTCCCTGCGGCTCGAATTGCACCGCGAAGACGTAGCGATGTCGCTCCATCGGGCTGTTGCACAGCGAGTATTGCCGGATGCGCAGGTCGCGGAAGCACAGGTCGATGTGGCTTCCGGCAGTGAACGGCGGCAGCTCGCCCCCGTGCGGATCGACCACCTCGTAGAGGTTGATGTTCTCCGCGGCATAGGTGATCGAGCGCACCCGCACCGCCAGCCGGTCCGGGGCGAGCTTGACCAGCTCATCGGGGTGCAGTTCCGCTGGGGAGGTGGGGCGATTGGGAGCCGGTTGCATCGACCTGCTACAGCGACGGCGCCGCCTGCTCGATTTGTGCAAGACGCGCGCGCATGAACTCGCGCCGTGCCGAAGGAGCGAGCGAATCGGCCTCGGCCGCGGCTTCGACGATGCGTCGCCCGACCTTCTTGATCATCGCGCGATCGTCGGTCTCGTTGTCGCGACGCGGGATCGCGAGCACGTTGTTCTGCGTGTAGCAGTACGTCGGTCGACCTTCGCGCGACGCGGCGTGCATCGCGTCCGGGCTCGCGGCGGGCGTCTTGCCGCGCACCGCCTGGCGGAGCAGCTTGCGGAACATGTAGACGCCAATGTCGCTTTCCATCGGATTCTCGAGCGCGTGTATGGCGATCGGACGCTGGCTGCTGATCGCCTCCCAGTCGCCCGGCAGGCGCTGCCCTTCCTCGTAGCTCCGATCGCCGACCTGGCCGCCGAGGAAATCCATGTCGTCCCAGCCGACGCGCGATTCATCGCCCTTGCCGAAGGGATCGATCTCGCTGCCGAACATGCGCCACCCGAAGATGATGCTGTGGGTATCGTCGACCGGCACGTACCAGCGCGCCATGTGCACGCGGTGAAAGAGGCGCCGCTGCGTGCCGTTCTCGAACAGGTACGCGTGCTCGGTCATGTTGGGCACGATGCAGTCCTGCGTGCGGATCCACACCATGCCATCGCTGACGCGGCGACCGGCGACGAAGCACATCGCGCTGCCGCCGCGCACTTCGATGTAGTCCATCACCGGCACGGTCGAGAAGTAGCTGAGCGTGACCTGTTGCCAGTCGAGGTCGGTCGGCGGCGTGCCACCGTAGAGAAACGGTATGTTGTGCAGGAAGCTCGTGTGCATCTGGTCGCAGATGTTGTCGATCACCTGCAGCCAGTTGCATGGGAACACGTTGGTGAACGGCACCAGGCGCGTGTCGCCGTATTTCTCGAATGCATCGTATTCGGGGAACGGCGGAACGTCTTCCCCCGGTCCCAGATAGGCGAACACCAGCCCGTCACGTTCCAGCGTCGGATAGGCGCCCTGCGAGATCACCTTGCGCAGGCGCTCGCCGCGATCGCGCTCGCCCGGAACCTCGATCAGCGTTCCATCGATGTCGTACTGGAAGCCGTGGTAGCAGCAGCGGATGCCGCATTCCTGGATGATGCCGAATTCGAGCGACGCGCCGCGGTGACAGCAATGACGATGCAGCACGCCGACGCGCCCGCGTCCGTCGCGAAACGCGACCAGGTCCTCGTTGAGGATGCGGATCGGATGCGGTCGATCCTTGAGCTGCTCGGACAGGCACACCGGCTGCCAGAACCGCCGCATGTACTCGCCGAGCGGCGTGCCGGGGCCGGCGAGCGTGATCTCCGCGTCGGGCGGTGGAACTTCACGCTTGTCGTATCCGCTGTAAGGGCTCGCGCGGCGGGACGCCGCGCCCTTGTTCATCGGGACCGCGCTCATCGTAGCCTCCTCCTGCCGTTGCACGCACGCCTGGTGTCAGGCGTGCGTCTCACCCGATCGGTAATTGACGATCACCGTTTTGCTCGAGGTGAAATGCTCGAGCATGCTCTCGAGCGAATTCTCCTTGCCGAGCCCGCTCATCTTCAGGCCGCCGTAGGCGAGGCTCGCGCGTGGAGTGATGTACTGGTTGACCTGCACGAACCCCGCTTCGATGCGATCGACGAACTGGAACGCGCGGCCCAGGTCGCGTGTCCACACCGCGGCGGCCAATCCGAAACGCGTGTCGTTGGCGATTGCGAGCGCGTCGTCGAAGGAACCGAATCGCTCGATGGTCGCGACCGGACCGAAGATCTCGTCGCGGCACACCGGCGAATGATGCGGAATGCCCTCGATCAGGGTCGGCTCGAGGAAGTAGCCACGCCCGATGCCGGGGCCGCTCGGACGACCGCCGCCGCACAGCACGGTCGCCCCGGGCGTCGAGCGCGCGAGGCCCACATAGTGCTCGATGCGCTCGAACTGCTCATGCGAAATGATCGCGCCTACCTCGGTCGCTTCGTCGAGCGGATCGCCGATGCGCAGGCGACGCAGGGAAGCGATCACGCGCTGCACGACTTCGTCGTACACCCGCTCGTGCACCAGGATGCGACTGCCCGCCGAGCACGATTGGCCCTGCCGGGTGAAGCGCATTCCGGTCAGGATGCCGGGGACGACCAGATCGAGATCGGCGTCGTCGAAAACGATGTTCGGGCTCTTGCCGCCGAGCTCGAGCGTGACCGGGCAGATCTTGTCGGCAGCGTAATGCATCACCGCGCTGCCCACCGCGCAGGAGCCTGTGAACGTGATCTTGCGCACCGATGGATGCAGCGCCAGGGGCCGGCCGGCTTCTTCGCCGAATCCGGAAACGACGTTCACCACGCCGGGCGGAAGGAATTCCTGCATCAGCTCGCCGAGTCGCAGCGCAGCCAGGGGCGCTTGCTCCGCGGTCTTGAGCACCACGCTGTTGCCCGCGATGATCGCGGGCCCGACCTTCGCAGCGGTGAGCAGCAGTGGCGCGTTCCACGGGATGATCGCCCCCACCACGCCGAGCGGATCGCGCGTGGTGTAGCAAAGCGTATCTGCATCCCAGGGCAGCGTGCGGCCCTTGAGCTCGGAGGCGAAGCCTGCGAACAATCGCAGCAGCTCGATCGCCGCGACCACTTCGGGACGCGCTTGCGTGGCGAGTGCGTTGCCCGTCTCGAGCGCGAGCAATCGTGCGAGCGACTCCTTCTGTTCCTCGACGCGGTCGGCGATGCGACGCAAACGATCGCCGCGCTCGCGCGCTGAAACCCGGCGCCATGTCCCGAAGGCGCGCTCGGCGGCTCGCACCGCTTCGGCGACATCCGGTTCTCCGCAGCGGGGCGCGTGCCCGATGCTTTCCAGGTCCGCGGGATTCTCGACTGCAAAGCGCTGATCGGCGCGCGGCGCCCGCAATGCTCCTTCGACGAGCACTTTGTCGGACATGCGACGCGCGAGGTCCTGCGCTTGCGCACGCGTGCTCGTGGGCGTGGGAGCGATCGTGTCGTGATCGGTGGCCAGCATGAGGTCCTCTTGCATCGCCCGTGCGCGCGTAGCGTGCGCGACGCGGGCGCCAAACTGCTTCGGTGCCGTGTTGCGAAATTAAATCATTTCTGCTACAACTCACGCAACATTTGGGGGCGCATGAGACGCCAAATCTCAAAAACTCCCATTTGTCTACACAAAATCCAGGCGCATGCGGAACCCGATCCGTGTCGCGAACCTGCTGCAGGAGGAAGCCATGAAGAACGTCAAGCGCCTTTCGCGGCGACGCTTCCTGGGACAAGGCCTCGCGCTCGCTGGCGCGGCCGGCGTCGCGCCCGAACTGCTCCTGTCGTCCGCTGCCGCGGACGCCGCGGGCACTTTCACCGAATGGGGCTGGCCGCAGCCCTATGCGCGGGTCGCGCCCAAGTCGGTCGACTGGCTCAAGAGCAAGGGATGGTGGCCGCTGCAGGTCGCATGGAATCCGTTGTGGTCCGACGGCAACGTCGTGTTGTTCGCGATGCAACACTACAAGCTGCTCGAAAAGCGCGGCATCGAAGCGCAGTTTCCGTCGTTCCTCGCGGCGGGATTGATGAACGAAGTGTTCATTCCCGGGAAGATCCAGATCGCGCAAGCGGGTTCGCTCGGCCTGCTACGCCTGATCGACCTCAAGATTCCCACTGCGGCGGTCGCGTGCTATCCGGCGCAGCGCCAGGCGTTCCTGGTGCCGCCCGATTCTCCGCTCAAGAGCCTCGCCGACATGAAGGGCGCGAAGGTGCTGGGTCATCCTGCGGTGTGCGGCGTGACCATCGGCAGCACCAACCACCTGGGCCTGTTGATCGCGGCCAAGGTGCTCGGCCTGGAGGAAGGCAAGGACTACGTCCTCAAGAACACCGGGCCCGCCGACATCCTGACGATGCCCAAGGGCATCGACGTCACCGCGATGTGGGAGCCCAACGTCCTGCTGATGACCGAGTTTCGCAAGAACGCGCGCATCCTCGAGCTGGTCGATACCTACGAGATCTTCAACGGATACTCCTACGCGCGCGGCGAGATGGAGGAGGGCGCACCCGATGTTCTGCAGGCGTATGCCGATGCCTTCGTCGAAGCGCGCCTGATCACGCGGCTCAAGCCGCAGGAGGTGCTCGCCGCATTCGCTGCGGACGCCTCGCAGCGCGGTCGCGATCCCAAGCTCATCGAGCGCGACACCCAGATCCACGTGCTCGATCCCAAGCCCACGCTCAACTACGTGTTCGAGAACACGCGCGGATTCTGGATCCCGCTGGAAACCTACCAGGCCGGCGTGATGGCCGATGCGAACGTCCTGAAGCGACGCTACACCGATGCCGACTTCAAGAGCGTGCTGCGTTCGAGCTATCTCACCAACACCTACAAGAAGCTCGGCTGGGCGGTGCCGACGACGCCAGCGTTCGTTCCGGCGGACTGGAAGGGCGAAGCCGGCAAGCCGCCTTATCCGCCCTACGGGTTGCAGTACATGGGCAAGCAGAATTTCCCGCAGGCGAACGATCTGGTGGCCGAGTGGCAGTTCGGCGGCAAGGTCTATCGTTGAGGTCGGCTGTGCTCCGATGGCTGCAGTGATCGGCAAGCTGGCGGAGGCCGATCCGCCCGAGAAGCAACGCGACAGCGACGATCGTTCGCCGATCGCGGAGACGCCGCCGGCGCGGACCGGGGCGCGAAGCGACGTC
>DATKLH010000011.1:0-16151 GCA_035542515.1 Casimicrobiaceae bacterium | reverse complement strand
GCGCGTCTGACTCCCGAACAGCGTCGCAAGGTGCTCGAGGAGCTCGGCAGGGAATTGCCCGAGCGCGAACGCGAGGCTGCGTTGCGTGCTGGCGACGATCCCGCTTCGCTCGCACGCGTCGCGACGCGCGCGGAGGTGCGCCAGCCCGGCGCGATCGAGCGTGCATTTGGCGGGTTTGGGACCGCGCCCGGTTACGGAGCGCCGGCGTACGCAGGCGCGGGCTTGGGCGGTCTCATGGCCGGCAGTTTCCTCAGCAGCATGGCGGGCACCGTCCTCGGCAGCATGATCGCCCAGCACTTCTTCACCCATCAGCCCGACGCGAACCGGCTTTTCGGCGGTGATACCGACCGCTTCGGGTCCGGCAGCCTCGATCAGGCCGGTTCGCAGGGTCCGATCGAAGACCCGTTCAAGTCGGCGGGCTTCGACAATGGGGACAACGGTGACGACCTCGCCGGCGATTTCGACGACGGCGGCGGATTCGATTCCGGCGACTCGTTCGACGTCTGACGCATCGAGGCTGCAACGCGCTCGCTTCAGCGCGGTTCCCAGCGCTGGATCGGCACCGATGACAGCGCATTCATCGGCGATCCTTCGACGAGCTTTCGGCTGATCGCAACGTACACCAGCGTGTTGCGCTTGCGGTCGTAGAGGCGCACGACCTTGGTGTTCTTGAACAGGATCGACGTGCTTTCGCTGAACACGTCTTCCTCGGCGGGCATCTTGTCGGGCAGGGTGATCGCGCCCACCTGACGACACGCGATCGAAAAGCGCGAGGGATCCTCGGCGACGCCGAGCGAGCCGCTCACGCCACCGGTGCGCGCCTGGCTGATGTGACACGCCACGCCGGGAATGCGCGGATCGTCGAACGCGTAGACGCAAACCTTGTCGTTGGCGCCCAGCAGGCGGAAGGTCGTCGACAGGCAGCCGAGTTCCTCGGCGTGTACGTTGCAAGCGAGCAAGGTCAGCGCGAGCAGTGCGAACGGGAACCGCATGGAGATCCTCGGAAGGCTTCGGATGGTTGTCGACTTCGACCTTTGTGCAACGGCGTGATTGCATCGCGGTGCATGGCGTGACGATCGGGCGCGGCGTGCGGCGATGTCCCGCGACGGCTATATCATGCCGGTGCGCGATCGGGCCATAATGAGCAGCGGCGCAACAAGGCAATCGATGGACATCGCATCACGACACCTCGCATGAGCGACCTCATGGCAGTCACCAGCCTGCTGGGCCGCGTCACGCACTGGATGTTGATCGTGCTCGCGCTGCTGCTCGCCGGCCCGGTCTTCACGTTGGCCTTCGGACGCGTATCGGTCGGCGGCGATTGGCGCGCGGCTTCGCATCGGTCGGCGGGGCTTGCGCCGGATCCTGCAGCGACGCACGAAGCCGTCGTGCAGGTCTACGCCGCACGCGCGTTCGGATGGCGTGGCGCGTTCGCTGAACATACCTGGCTGGTCGCGAAGGGCCAGGGCGATCAGCGCTACACCCGCTACGACGTGATCGGCTGGTATGCGGGCGGCGGTCGATCGGTGGTGTCGATCTCGCAACAGCGCGCGCCGGATGGCGAGTGGTACGGCGCGTCGCCGCGCGTGATCGCGGACCTGCGCGGCGCCGAGGCACAGGCGGTCATCGACAAGCTGCCGCAGGCGGTCGCCAGCTATCCCTATCCGAGCAGTTACACCGTGTGGCCGGGACCCAACAGCAACACCTTCGTCGCCTATCTCGGTCGCTCGATCCCGCAGCTGCACCTGGCGATGCCCTCGACCGCGATCGGCAAGGATTTCGTTCCGTTGAGCAATGCGTTGACGCGCACAGCAAGCGGCAGCGGCTACCAGATGTCGCTCCTTGGTTTGTTGAGTGTGAGCGTGGGCCGCTACGAAGGATTCGAGCTCAACGTGCTGGGCCTGGTCGTAGGTATCGACGTGCTTCGACCCGCGCTGAAACTGCCGGGTATCGGACGCGTGCCGGGAGACACGTGAAACGGTATGCGACACCAGTCGCGTTGTCCCGCAATACATCGCCGCGCTAGTCGGTCGACGCAGACGTAGCGAGCGGATGCGCTCACGCCCGCGCGTCGATGCCAACGCGCGTTTCTTCAGGCATCCGAGCGCTGCCTATTCGCAGACGATTCGCAGGATCGCAGGAAGTCCCACGGCATTGCTCGACTGCTGGTCGTAGGTGACTTCGCACTTGCTCACCGCGGGCGCCAGCTTGCGGCTCAATGCCACGCGCGTGGCGCTGTACGAGCAACGGATCCAGTAACCGCGCGCGTCCCTGGGTAGTGTCCAGGTGGCGACCGATGTCGTCTTGCCACGCGTCCACCGATCGTAGACCAGCAACGCCTGCTCTTCGGGCGGCCCGTTGAAGAAGGTCACCGTTTCGAGTCGATGCCGGGCGTCGGAAAGCGACGCCTTCCAGCCGGCCGGTGGCGCGAGGGGCACCTGCTGCACGTTCACCGTCTCGGGGCAAACAGGTTCCTGCGAACTTGCAGCGAACGACGACGACACTGCGGTCGCGGCGATCAGCAACACGTGTGCACGGCGGATGCGGCCGCGGCCGCATGTCGGCAGTGATGTCATTCGCCTCCGCGTGCATGTCTGCAGTGATGTCACTCGCCTCCGCGCGCATGTCTGCACGATGTCATTCGCCTCGGCCCGCGTGTAGGCGCCGCGCCGCGGCGCGAGCAGGCGCAACAGCCGTCGCGAGAACGTCCAGCAGGATGAACGTCGAAAATTGCAGGGCTGGTGCCATGGCGAAGCGTCCGGACCGTCGTGCCGGGACGCGACTCTAGCAGCCCGCGGCGCAACCGCGCCATCCGTTCGTCGCGATCGCATGTCCATCGCTGTGAGCGCGCATCGCGCGTGCTGGTCACGACTGTGCGTCAGGTCAGAGATGTCCTACGGCTTGCGGTGGAAGTTGCCGATGCGCCGCACTTTCCGTTCGCATCGCGTGCTTGTCCTACGCGCATTGCGGGAACGGGCTGACAACGCATAAGTGCCGGGCGCGCTAATGTTTTTCGTCGTGGACTCGCTTCCTGCCGTGTGGCGGGGCAACCCTTGGAGGAACTATGCACAGGAACATCAAGGTCATGCTTGGCGCGGTGGGGCTTGCAATGGCCACGCACGCCGCCGCCCAGGTGACGCTCTACGAGGACGAAGGCTTTCACGGGCGGCGATTCAGCACCGACCGGCCGGTGTGGAACTTCGATCGCAGCGACTTCAACGATCGCGCTTCATCGCTGGTGGTCAACGGCGGACGCTGGGAGGTCTGCGAGGACGCGCGCTTCGAAGGTCGCTGCGTTACGGTCGGTCCGGGTGAATATCCGTCGCTGCGTCGCATGGGATTGAACGATCGCATCTCCTCGGTGCGGCCGGTCAACGATCGCGTCGGCGCCTACGATCAGCCGCGCTACGCCGTCTCAGACGAATACCGCGCGCGTCCCAACGAGCGGCTGTTCGATGTGCCGGTCGTGTCGGTGCGCGCCGTGGTTGGACCGCCCGAGCAGCGCTGCTGGGTCGAGCGCCAGGAAGTGCAGGGCGGCAACGTCAACGTCCCGGGCGCGATCGTCGGCGGCATCATCGGTGGCGTATTGGGACATCAGATCGGCAGCGGGCGCGGACGTGACGTCGCAACCGGCCTCGGTGCGGTAGGCGGTGCGGCGGTCGGTGCCAACGTCGGCGGCGGGGGTGGCGGCTATACGCAGGATGTCCAGCGTTGCGCATCCGGTCCTAGCGGCCAGGTCGATTACTACGACGTAACCTACGATTGGCATGGCACGCCGCATCACGTGCAAATGACCTCTCCGCCGGGTCAGACCATCAGGGTCAACGGCAACGGCGAGCCGCGCATGTAACGCGCGCCTGGCGTCATCGAGCGGCCTTCTTCGGAAGGCCGCTTGTTTGGCAAAGCGACCCGCCGCAGCGGGATTCATGGTGCTGGAGTGACGTCGGCAACCCACGCGCCTGATCAAACCAAAGGCGCTGCCTCGTCAAGGCAGCGCCCCTGATGGTGTGGCGTTTGCGTCGCGATCAGAACGTCGGCGCAGGTTCGCCGGGCTCTTCGGCTTGCAGCGTGTAACGACCCGGCAGGTAGCCCGACGGCGCCGGCGACGCCGGCATGTCGGGCGCGTGAATGTCCGTGTCGACCGCCGCCGCGGTGGACTCCGTGGTCGGTACACCTTTGTCGGCTGTGCTGGCCGGAACGTGGGTTGCCGCTGCGAGCAGCAATCCGACTCCGACGACCAGTGCGCACAGCGCCCCGGCGATGCGCGCGAACTTCGGTCCGTCACGGCGCGGCAACGGGTGAACGTTATTCGACGATTCTGCGGTGTTGCCATGAAGCGCGATTGACATTGCGGTCTCCGTTAGGAAGCAGGTGGAAGACCTGTGTCGCGCTGTCTCGGCGGAGGCCGTGACGCACGCCTTCCACGCTGCTCACGTTAGCGATACCGTACGTCGGCTGGGAGCGAATAATCGGCTGGCGCGGATGCGGAATATTCGCGTTGCCCTGGCATGCCGCGCGCCAGGAATGATCGGATGACACCGATGCGGAATATTCCCGTTGCCCTGGCCTGCGTCGCGCCAGGCCAGGGAACGTGTGCAACCGGTCAGCGCTGCGCAACCAGGAAGAAACGTCGGAACGGAAACAGCGTGATGCCGTTGGCGCGCGGCGGATAGGCTGCGACGATCGCCGCGCGATATTCGTTCTCGAACGCGACCTTTTCCTGATCGTCCAGGGCCGCAAGCCATGCACCCACGAACGATCCCTTGGTGAACTCCACGACCGGATTGTCTCCACTGAGCGCCTGCACGTATTCGGTGAACCACATGTCGAGCGTAGAGACATGCTGGCGCACGATGTCGTAGTACTCCGAGGGCTCGAGGATCGGCTTGCGCCGCACCAGCGGCTGCAGCTTGGCGCGCCAGCGTTCGCTTTCCGCGATGCGATAGCCGATCTGGTGTGATGGAGCGTCGTGCTGTGCTGGCATCTGCACGGCGAACACGCCTCCCGGCTTGATGCAGTCGAGCAGGCGCGGAAACAACGAAGCGTGCCCGCCGAGCCACTGCAAGGCGGCGTTGGAATAGATAAGATCGACCGGCTGCGCCGGCGACCACTGCGCGATGTCTGCGATACGCCAATCGACGTCGGGCAAAGTGGCCCGCGCACGCTTGAGCATGTCGTTCGAACTGTCGACGCCGGCGATGCGCGCCGCAGGCCAACGCGCGCGCAGCAACGCCGTGACGTTTCCGGCTCCGCAGCCGAGATCGACGATGTCAGCGGGCGCATCGAGCGCGACGCGCGCAAGAAGGTCGTGCGCGGGTCGCAGCCGCTCGCCGCCGAACTTGAGGTACTGCTGAGGATTCCAGCTCATCGGAGATGGGGGTGGCCTCGACCCGCTCGCCCCGGTCAGCGGGACTGTCGCCGACTGACGTCACAAGGCGTGAAACTATTATTACATCACAGGCTTGCGTATCCTTCGCGGCGGTAGGACACAATCGCTTACAGTTGTCGCGCGGTCGAGTGACAACCGCGGGCGTGCGTGATGCGTTATCGCTCGAGCACGAGGCCGTCCCGGACGGTTGCAGCTCGACGCAATACCAACTGGAGATAATTTCGATGCGGAGATACTGGAAGGCGTTGGTGGGGATTGCGGCGCTCCTTGTGGCGACACAGGCGGCCGCGCAGATCACGTTGTACGAAGGCGAAGGCTTCCGTGGACGCGCGTTCAACGCGACCGGAACGATCTGGAATCTCGAGCAGTTCGGTTTCAACGACCGCGCTTCGTCGGTCATGGTCGAGCGCGGACGCTGGGAAGTGTGCGAGGACGCGCGCTTCAGCGGGCGTTGCGTGATCCTGCGTCGCGGCAACTATCCGTCGCTCGGCGCCATGGGCTTCAACAACCGGATCTCGTCGTTGCGCCCGGTGAATCGCGAGGTGGTGAGCCAGGAAGTTCCGCCGCCGCCGCCAGCGCCGCTGTACGAGTACCGCGTGCGTCCGGCGGAACGCCTCTACACCGTCGACGTCTCTTCGGTGCGTGCGATAGTGGGTCCGCCCGAGCAACGCTGCTGGGTCGAGCGCCAGCAGGTCGTGCAGGGCGATGCACCCAACGTACCCGGCGCGATCATCGGCGGCATCATCGGTGGCGTGCTCGGTCACCAGGTCGGCAGCGGCAGGGGTCGCGACGTCGCGACGGGCATCGGTGCCGTGGGTGGCGCGGCGGTCGGCGCGAACGTAGGCCGCGGACCGGGTACTGCTTACACGCAGGATGTGCAGCGCTGCACTGCCGTTCCGAACTCGCGGCCCGACTACTGGGATGTCACCTATTGGTTCCAGGGTGTGGAGCATCATGTGCAGATGAGCGCGCCGCCAGGACGTACCATCACGGTGAACGAGCGAGGCGAGCCGCGCGGCTGAAGCGCTCGGTCTTCTGCTCCCAGGCAAGGCGGCCCCCGAGGGGCCGCTTTCGTTTGGTGGACTTCGCTCAGTCGAAGCGCAAGCAGTTACGGCTGTAACGCAGGCTCGCAGCAGCGTCATCCGAGCGGCGAGTCTACGATGCATAGTCGGGTTGATCGCGGCCTGTCCATGCATCGCTATCAAGCGTCATCGCCATCCCGATAGGCAGCGAACCCTTCTTTCATTCGGACACCAAGCATGCAGAAACGAACCTTGAACAATGGACTCGCGGTATCGGCGATCGGGCTGGGCTGCATGGGCATGTCGGATTTCTACGGCGGTCGCGACGACGACGAAGCGATCGCGACGATTCATCGGGCGCTCGACCTCGGCGTGAGCTTCCTCGACACCGCGGACATGTACGGCGTGGGTCGCAACGAGGAGTTGGTCGGGCGCGCGATCCGCGGGCGGCGCAGCGAAGTGGTGCTCGCAACCAAGTTCGGCAACGTGCGCGGTCCCGACGGCAGCTTTCGCGGTGTGAACGGCAAGCCCGAGTACGTGCGGCAGGCCTGCGAAGCGAGCCTGCGTCGACTCGGGGTCGACGTCATCGACCTCTACTACCAGCACCGCGTCGATCCCAACACGCCCATCGAAGACACCGTCGGCGCGATGGCCGAGCTCGTACGCGCGGGCAAGGTGCGCTGGCTCGGGCTCTCGGAGGCGGCTGCGTCGACGATTCGACGCGCTCACGCGGTCCATCCCATCGCCGCCCTGCAGACCGAGTATTCGCTGTGGAGTCGCGACCCGGAGGACGAGATCCTGCCCACCGTGCGCGACCTCGGTATCGGCTTCGTCGCGTACAGTCCGCTCGGTCGAGGCTTCCTCACCGGCCAGATCCGCAGCATCGATGACCTCGAGCCCGACGATTATCGGCGCAGCTCGCCGCGCTTCGTTGGCGCGAACTTCGAGCGCAACCTGCACCTGGTCGACGAGATCAGGACGCTCGCATCCGAAAAGGGCTGCACGCCCGCGCAGCTCGCGCTGGCCTGGGTGCTCGATCAGGGCGATGACATCGTGCCGATCCCAGGCACCAAGCGCCGCAAATATCTGGAAGAGAATGTCGGGGCGATGAACGTGGAGCTGACCGGGGCCGACCTCGCGCGTATTGACAACGTGATGCCACGCGGTGTCGCCGCGGGCGAGCGCTATGTGCCGCAAGGCATGCAGACGGTCAATCGTTAAGGCGCTGCGATTCGTCGGCGACAGCGGCTTCATGCGTGAGTGCGGCGCTGCCTGGTCCAGGGCAGACTTCGCTGCTCGATGGCGAAGCTCGCCGCGTACGATGCCGCTCGAAGCGTCACGCGTATTGCCGATGAGAGCGTCGACAAGACGATGCCTCGCCGACGAAGTTGTCGCAACGATGCGTCGCAGCCCGCTGGCTGGCCCGGCGGCGATCGCTATGCCTGCGCGCCGTGAAATGCTAGATTCCATCGCCAGATTCCATCACATGGAGCTGCATGCAGGACGTAAGCGCGCGCATGCGGCTGCAGGTCACTTTCGTCGAGGTCGTCATGCCTGTGCAAGACCGTAACGTGCTCGGCGGCGAGCTGGCGGCATGCTCGATGTCGCCGCGCACCGGTTTCTATCGCGACGGCTGCTGCAACACCGGTGCCGAAGATCACGGGCTGCACATCGTGTGTGCGCAGGTCACGCGCGAATTCCTGTTGTTCGCGCGCCAGCAGGGCAACGATTTGATCTCACCCGCCCCGGCGTTCGGATTCCCCGGCCTCAAGCCGGGCGATCGCTGGTGCGTCTGTGCAGCGACGTGGCGCCAGGCGTACGAAGCCGGTGTGGCTCCGCCGGTGGTTCTCGCGGCAACCCACGAGGAAACGCTCGCGGTGATCCCTCTGCACGCGCTGAAGGAGCACGCGCTAGACGTGAGCTGACGCCGGCGAAGGCGACGTCGCTCGATGCGTGCGCTGCGCTTTCATCGCTACGGACCTCCGGAAGTCCTCGCGATCGAGGACATCGCCGAGCCGGTTCCACGACCCGGCGAGGCCAAGGTGCGCGTGCTCGCGGCGGGCTTGAACCCGCTCGATGCGAAGATCCGCGCCGGGCATCTGCGTTGGATGCCGCTGTTCTTGCCGCCGCCCCGCGGGGTCGGTTGCGACTTTTGCGGCGAGATCGTCGGCGTCGGTGGCGGGGGCACCGAGCGACATGTCGGCGAGCGCGTGTTCGGTTCGCTGACTTCGTTCGGACGTCAGGGTGCGCTTGCGGAGTTCATCACCGTAGCGTTCCAGCGGCTGCTGCCGCTCCCGCCGTCGCTCGATGCCGAGCTCGCGGCCGCGTTGCCCATCGCGGGCGCCACCGCGCTGCAAGGGCTTGTCGATCACGCGCAGATGGTTGCCGGCCAGCGCGTCCTGATCACCGGCGCGGCGGGTGGCGTGGGCCACTTCGCTGTCCAGATCGCGAAGCATCTGGGCGTTTACGTCGTGGGCGTCTGCAGCGCGAGCAACGCGGAGTTCGCACGAAGCCTCGGTGCCGACGAAGTCGTGGACTATGCGCGCAGTGACTTCAGTGCGCGAGCCGATCGCTTCGACGTCGTGTTCGACGCGGCTGGCGCTTCGACCTTCGCCAGCGCGCGCCGCATTCTCACCGACCAGGGGATCTACCTGAACACCGGCGGCGACGCTGCCGCGGTGGTCACGACGGCTGCAAGCGCGGTCCTCGCGCAGCTCACCTCGCGCCAGCGCGCGATCGTCCTCGCCGTGCGCAATCGCGCTGACATGTGGCAGCGCGTGCTTCAGCTGGTCCTCCAGGGTGCCGTGCGTCCGCATGTCGAGCGCACGATCGCGCTCGAGGACGTGGCAGACGCCCAACGGCAGCTCGAGACCGGTCACGGGCGTGGCAAAATCGTCGCGCGAATCGACTGATCGCGCGTTACGCAGAGTGTTGACGCTGTGTTGCTCGCGCCGCATGCGGTGCGGCCGTACGGTTCGCACACTCAACAAGAACGCAGGCAACGACCACAGGGAGGGTCATGAGAAACGCCATTGCAGTGCTTTTGCTGAGCCTCGTCGCGGCTGCCGCCCTTGCCGCCTCGCCAGCCCAGGAAAAGCAGTTCGTCGACAGCTATCGCAAGGCGTACGAAGCGAAGGATGCCAAGACGCTGCAGTCGATGCTGTACACCAAGGGTGCGGATCCGCAGGCGCTCGAGTTCTACAAGGCGATGATGACCGCCGAGATGGGCGCGAAGATCGCCTCGATCGACCTGCTCGATCTTACCGCGAATGACAAGAGCGAAATGGCCAGCGCAAAAGGGCCTGACGGCAAGCCGATGAAGCTCGTGCTTCCGGCGACCAAGAAGCTCGTGATCAAATCGCAGACCAAGGACAAGAACGGCTCGTCGAGCAGCACGAGCCAGGTCTTCGTCGGCGAAAGCGACGGCAAGTTGTACGTGCTTGTGCCAGGCAAGTGATCGGATGGGGCGCGCGCCGCGCCCGACGATTCTCGCAGCTCGAGCATTCACGCGCCGCCGACGACACGGGTCGGCGCGCTTCGATGAACACCCTCTGGAACGATCCTCCGCTGGCGGCAGCGAGCCCAAGGCGCGCGATTCGCCATGCAGGTCGCGCACGGGGATGGTATGCTGGCGATAGAACGAACGTTCGACCGCCGCCATGCCCGAGGATCGCTGCGCTTCACCCTCAGCCGACGCTACGCAGGACCCGCTGGCCTCGCTGAATGCGCAGCAGCGCGCCGCCGTGGAGCACGGCTGCGACGCCGGCCCCGGCGCTGCCGATCCGCTGCTGGTCATTGCCGGCGCGGGTTCCGGCAAGACCAACACGCTGGCGTATCGCGTCGCGTGGCTTGTCGCTCGCGGCGCGGATCCGCAACGGCTGCTGTTGCTCACCTTCTCGCGTCGTGCCGCTGCCGAAATGGAACGGCGCGCCGGGCGCATCCTGCAGAAGGTCCTCGGCCTCACCGGGCAGCGACCACCTGCGCTTCCGTGGGCCGGCACGTTCCACAGCGTCGGCGCACGCCTGCTGCGCGAGTACGCCGTGCGCATCGGGCTCTCCGAGTCGTTCACCATTCACGATCGCTCCGACGCCGAGGACCTGCTCGCCATCGTGCGCGATGCGATGGGCTTCGCGCGTACCGAGAAGCGATTTCCAAGCAAAGGCACCTGCCTTGCGATCTATTCGCGGCTGGTCAACAGCGAGGCCGCGCTGTCCGAAGTGCTCGGCGCGACCTATCCGTGGTGCTTCGCGTGGGAGAAGGAGCTCGAGGCGCTGTTCGGCGCGTACGTGGCGCACAAGCAGGCGCAAAACGTGCTCGACTACGACGACCTGCTGCTCTACTGGTCGCAGATGGTTGCGGAGCCGACGCTTGCGGAGGATCTCGCGGGACGCTTCGACCATGTGCTGGTGGATGAATACCAGGACACCAATCGCCTGCAAGGTTCCATCCTCCGCGCGCTCAAGCCATCGGGCCGCGGCGTGACCGTGGTAGGCGACGACGCCCAGGCGATCTACGCATTCCGCGCCGCGACGGTGCGCAACATCCTCGATTTCCCTTCGCAGTATCCGACCCCGGCGCGCGTGGTCACGCTGGAGCGCAACTATCGATCGACCCAGCCGATCCTCGATGCCTCCAACGCCGTGATCGGCCTCGCGAGCGAGCGCTTCACCAAGAACCTGTGGTCGGAACGACGCTCGACGAACAAGCCGCAGCTCGTGGTCGTGCGCGACGAAGCCGATCAGGCGCGCTTTGTCGCCGAGCGCATCCTCGCGCATCGCGAATCGGGTATCGCGCTCAAGTCGCAGGCGGTCCTGTTCCGCAGCTCGAGTCACAGCATCCCAATCGAGCTCGAGCTCGCGCGCCGCTTCATTCCCTTCGTCAAGTACGGCGGCTTGCGTTTCCTCGAAGCCGCGCACATCAAGGATGTCATGTCGATGCTGCGCTGGGCGGAGAATCCGCGCAGCCGGATGGCGGGATCACGCGTCGCGCGACTGTTGCCTGGCATCGGTCCGGCGACGTCCAACCGGCTCCTCGACGCGCTCGCCGGCGCGGCCGATCCCGTGGCGGTGTTGCGTGATTTCGCGGTCGCGCCCTCGTCAGCCCACGACTGGTCGCAACTTGCAACGACGTTCGCGACGCTGCACGCGCGCTCGATCTGGCCCGCGGACATCGACATCGCGGCTCGCTGGTATGCGCCGCATCTGGAACGCCTCTACGACGACTGGCAGGCACGGCACCAAGACCTGTCCCAGTTGTGTCGCATGGCCGCGACCTACGCGTCGCGCGAGCGTTTCCTCACCGAGCTCGCTCTCGATCCGCCCGATGCGAGCAGCGATCTCGCCGGGCCCGCGGATCGCGACGATGACTACGTAATCCTGTCGACCATCCATTCGGCGAAAGGCCAGGAGTGGCGTGCGGTTCAGGTGCTCAACGTCGTGGACGGATGCATACCGTCGGACCTCGGTACCGGAACCACCGCGGAGATCGAGGAGGAGCGGCGCTTGCTCTACGTCGCGATGACGCGCGCCAAGGACCATCTCGATCTGCTCGTACCGCAACGCTTCTACGTGCATCAGCAGTCGGCTTCCGGCGACCGGCATGTGTACGCATTGCGCAGCCGGTTCATTCCCGACGCGCTCCTCGGTCGCTTCGAATGCCGCAGCTGGCCTTCGACCCACGATACGGCCGCGTCGCACGTCGTGCGCGAGCCGCGGCGCCCGGTCGTGGATCTCGCGGCGAAGATCCGCGCACGTTTCGCGGGCAAAGCCTGACGCCGCACATCCATGGGATGATTGCGACGCAAGCGGCGTCGCGGTCGATGCGTGCGAACTTGAAGAAACTGCGCGTGCGCGCAAGAATCACAGTACCAAGGCCAGCGAGTGCGACGGGGCCGCGATGCCAAGAAAGCCGATCGATCCGCGCAAGCCCCAGTGCAACCGTGGAGGCCCACGCAAGGGGCTGATTTGCGGTGGTTTGGATCGAGCGCAGCATTCGCGACCCGCGCGCGGGCGTTCCGCGTACGGGACGAATGATGCGATGCGCCTGCGGATCGCTCGGTGCGTTTCGCACCACGAATCGGTACGACAACGAGGACATGACGATGACCGTCGAACGGGATAGCAACGCTGGCTTGGCCGGCGCCATCGGCAGCCTGGCCCTGGGTGCCGCCGCGATGTACCTGATGGATCCGGACAAGGGCCGTCGCAGGCGGGCCATCGCGCGTGACAAGGCGCTGAGCCTTGCGACGCATGGCGGCGACCTGTTGCGCATGGCCGCGCGCGACGTCCAGTTCCGGATGCAGGGCCTGCGCGCCCGAACGCGCCATCTGATCGATCGCGAGGACGTGCCCGACGACCTGCAACTCATCGAGCGCGTGCGCGCGAAGCTCGGCCGCGTGTGCTCGCATCCGCATGCGGTCCAGGTCGGCGCCAACCACGGTCGCGTCACGCTAAGCGGGCCGATCCTGTCGAGCGAGGTCGATCGGGTGCTGCGCGCGGCACGCTCGGTGCGCGGCGTCGTGCACGTCGAGGATCTGCTCGCGGCGCATCCCAGCGCCGGTTCGGTACCGAGCCTGCAAGGCGGTGTCCGACGTAGCGCACAGATTCCGCTGCTGCACGACTACTGGTCTCCGTCGCTGCGTGTCGCGGCCCTTGCCGGTGGAACGGCGCTTGCGCTCGCTGGCCTGCGACGTGGAGGTGTGGGCGGGGCCGTGCTCGCCGCGGCAGGAGCGCTGTTCGTTGCACGCAGCGCGTGCAACAAGCCGCTCGCCGAGATCGTCGGAGGCGCGAGTCCCACGACAGCGGACACGCCGTCAGCGGGCGGCGACCTCGCCATTGCGCCGGTCGAAGCCGCGGCGCCGGGCGCGTCGTTCGATCCCTACTCCCACTGATCGCCTCCAGGGGCCGTTGAGTGTCACGCGCGGAATCGCGTGACGCGAAACGGACTCCGCGTCGCCGCGACGGCGCGCTAGCTGGCGGGTGTCGTGTCGATCTGCGCGAGCGCTTCGCTGATCGGCTCGCGCGTGCGCGGGCGCACCAGCCGCGCCACTTCCCTGCCATCGCGCATGAACACCAGCGTGGGCCACAGCTTCACGCCGAACGAACGGCCGAGCTTGCGGCCGCTGCCGTCCTCGATCTTGATGTGCCTAACGCCCGGGTGCCCGGCAAACGCCGCGGCGATCAGCGGCTGCGCCGCTCGGCAATAGCCGCACCACGATGTGCCGAACTCGATCAGCACAGGGCCGGTCAGCCCGTCGATCTCGCTGCGCGGCGGCTCGACCCACGCGTCATTGGCGTTCATTCCCATGCAGGTGGCCGGGGATTTGCGTTCCGTCATTGCTTGCGACCAGCCGTGATGATACGGGTTCGCGCCAAGGGCGTTACCGGCTCGGTCGACTTGGTCCAGCGCGGGCCCGGGCCGAACTGGTCTCCACGGCCGATGTCGGACTTGTGTGCATGGCGCGGTCGCGCCCCCAGTCGAGTCGATCGGAGTCAACCTTGGAAGAGCCCTCGCGGAGCAGCGAAGCGGCCGACGCGCTGGTGCTGTTCGGCGTGTCGGGCGACCTCGCAGGCAAGATGCTGTTGCCGGCGCTGTATCGGCTGGCGGCATCCGGACGCAATGTCCCGGTGATCGGGATGGCCCATGCCGACTGGACGCCCGGCCAGTTCGTCGACCATGTACGCAGGCGCGTCGCGCAGGTCGAGTCGCGTATCGACCACAGCGTGTTCGATCGCTTCGCCGCATCACTGCGCTACGTCAGCGGCGACGTCCGCGACGGTGCTGCATTCGAACGTCTGCGCAAGATGCTCGGCGACGCACGACATCCCTTGCACTACCTGGCGATCCCGCCGCAGCTCTTCGTCGCCACCGCCGATCAGCTTGCAGCGTCAGGGTGCGCCAAAGGTGCGCGCATCGCGGTCGAAAAGCCATTCGGTCACGACGCGACGTCGGCGCACGCGCTCGAGGCTGCGCTCGAGCGCATATTCGACGAGGCATCGATCTTCAGGGTCGATCATTATCTCGCCGCACGGCCCGTGCAGGACCTGCTGTATTTCCGCTTCCTGAATCCCGCCATCGAAGCGCTGTGGCGCGCAGGGTCGGTGTCGCGCGTTCAAATCACCCTGGACGAATGCTTCGGCGTCGCTCGCCGCGGGCGCTTCTACGATGCCGTCGGCGCGCTGCAGGACGTGGTGCAGAACCACGTGATCCAGATCCTCGCGATGGTGGCGATGGATCTTCCGTGCACGCTGGATGCGGAGGCGATCCACGCCGCGCGCCTCGCGTTGCTGCAGGCGGTAGAGCCTCCGACATCGGACGACGTCGTGCGCGGCCAATACGCGGGCTACCGCGAAATCGAAGGCGTGGCACCCCGATCGACTACCGAGACGTTCATTGCGATACGCCTTCATATCGACACGCCGCGCTGGCGTGGCGTCCCGTTCCTGATTCGCGCGGGCAAGTGTTTGCGCGCCACCTCCACCGCCGTCGTGATCGACCTGGAATCCGCGCCTTCGCCTCGGGCAGCGACGTCCTCCTCGTCGCGCGAGGGCAATCGGTTGCGTTTCGCTTTGGGACCCGGTCGAGCCGCGATCGCGTTCGAAGGCCGTGCGCGCAGCATCGCAAGCGACTCCGCGACGGAACCGATGGCGCTTGTCGCCGAACGGGGATGGGCCGACGACGTCGATGCCTACCAGCGATTGTTGGGCGCCGCGCTGGCGGGCGAGCGCACGTTCTTCGAACGCGAGGCGTCCATCGAAGCGGCATGGCGCATCTTCGATCGGTTGCGGGGCGCGATGCCCGAGGTTCTCGCCTACGCGCCAGGTTCGTGGGGTCCTACGCAGAGCGAGCGACTGACCGACGGACGCGGTTGGATCGATCCACCGCCGGATACGCACTGCGAAAGTAAGAGCTGAAAAGAAACTCCGGAGCGCAAATTGCAGTCGAATCCAGCGGACGTCTCAGTGCCGGAGCGAATCGACGCCGCAGTGGTTGGTGCCGAGGTTTGCGCAACGCGCCCCGCTTCGCGTTGCGGCAGTGACTTACCAGGTCATCCGACGGCGTCGCCGGCTTTTCACGTGCATCGATTTTCTGCCCATGAGGATCGCGCAGGTCGCCCCTCTCGCCGAAGCTGTGCCTCCGCTCATGTACGGCGGAACCGAGCGCGTCGTGGCCTATCTCACCGATGCGCTGGTCCGGCTCGGTCACGACGTCACGCTCTTCGCGAGCGCCGATTCGCGCACCCGGGCGCGGCTGGTCAGCGCGCGCGAGCAGGCGATACGACTCGATCCGCGACCGCTCAAGTCCGATGTCGCAGCGCATCTCGCGATGATGTACGACCTGCGGGCGCAGGCCGATGCGTTCGACGTCATACACTTCCACGTCGATCTGCTGCATTTCCCGTTCTTCGAGGACATCGCGCAACACACCCTTACCACGCTGCATGGCCGACTCGACCTCGCCGACCTGCCGGCCGTGTATGGCCGATGGTCGCAGTTTCCGCTGGTGTCGGTGTCGCACAGCCAGCGACGGCCGCTGCCCGACGCGAACTGGTGCGCGACGATCGGGCACGGCGTGCCCGCCGACCTGTTCACGTTCTCGCCGCGCTCACGCGGCTACGTCGCGTTTCTCGGACGCATCTCGCCGGAGAAAGGACCCGATCGCGCGATCGACGTCGCGCTGCGTTCCAACATGCCGATCAAGATCGCGGCGAAGGTGGACAACGTCGATCTTCCCTACTTTCG
>DATKLH010000010.1:0-5105 GCA_035542515.1 Casimicrobiaceae bacterium | reverse complement strand
CACGTTCCGCGCGCTGCTGAGCGACTATCCCGAGCTGGTCGAAGCGCGCAACAATCTCGCTGTACTGCTCGCGCAGAAAGGCGAATACGCACTCGCACGCGACGAGCTCGAGCGCGCGGTGCAGACCTCGCCCGACTATGCCGTCGCACACGAGAACCTCGGTGACGTGTACGCACGGATGGCGGAGGAGCAGTATCGGCGTGCCGTCGACCTCGACAAGCGCAACAAGACCGCCCCGACCAAGCTCAAGCTCGTGCAGGACGTCAACGCCGGGCATTGAGCAAAGCATCCCGTTTTCGCCCAAGGACTCCGAATGATCCGCCGTTACGCCCGTGTCGTTCTCCTCGCCTTTGCCGCCAGCGTCGCCTCGGTCGCCTTCGCGGCGAATCCGCAGGTGGATCTCGACACGACCGCCGGCACCATCCGCATCGAGCTGTACCCGGATGCGGCGCCCAAGACGGTCGAGAACTTTCTCGCCTACGTGAAGGCTAAGCACTACGATGGCACGCAGTTCCATCGCGTGATTCCGGGCTTCATGATCCAGGGCGGTGGATTCACGGCCGACTTCACGCAAAAGCCCACGCGTGCGCCGGTGGCGAACGAATCGCAGGGCGCGCTCAAGGCGGGTCTTGCGAACAAGGTAGGCACGGTCGCCATGGCGCGAACCAGCGATCCCAACTCCGCGACGTCGCAGTTCTTCATCAACGTCGCCGACAATGCCTTCCTCGACTATGGCAGCCCGCAGAGTCCGCCCGGCTACACGGTGTTCGGCAAGGTGGTCAAGGGCATGGACGTGGTCGACAAGATCGCGAAGGCGCCGACCGGAGCCGGCGGCCCTTTCCCCAAGGACGTGCCGCAGCAGCGCGTGGTGATCAAGCAGGCGAAGGTGGTGGAAACCGGGAAATAGCGGCTTCTGATCGCTCACGAATCGGGGCTGGGGGTTAGGGGCTAGGGGCTAGCGTGCCCAGTTCGCGTGTCCGACCTTCGCAACGACAGCCGCCCGGACGACCGCACACTAGCCCCTAATCCCAAACCCCTAATATCGCTTTTCGGAGCATGCCGACCATGAGCAAAGTCATCCTCCACACCAACCTCGGCGACATCACCATCGCGCTCGACGAGGAGAACGCTCCGGCCTCCGCGGCGAACTTCCTTCAATACGTGCGCGACGGTCACTACGACAACACGGTGTTCCACCGCGTGATCGACGGCTTCATGATCCAGGGCGGCGGATTCGAGCCCGGCATGCGGCAGAAGCCCACGCGCGCGCCGATCGGCAACGAGGCCGCCAACGGCGTGAAGAACACGAGGTACTCGGTGGCGATGGCGCGCACCTCCGATCCGCATTCGGCGACCGCACAGTTCTTCATCAATGTCTCCGACAACGCATTCCTCGATTACAAGGGACCCAGTCCGCAGGGATGGGGATACGCGGTGTTCGGCAAGGTGGTCGACGGCACCGCGGTGGTGGACCGCATCAAGAGCGTCAAGACCGGGACGTCGGGCTTCCATCAGGATGTGCCCAAGGACGATGTCGTCATCAAGAGCGCCGAGGAAGTGCCGGACTGAACACGCGCCGGTCGCACGCTCCGCGGTCCGTGTCGGGCGTGCGTGAAGCTCGCGCTGTTCCTCTCCGATCTGCACCTGTCGCCGACGCGGCCCGCCGCGGTCGCTGCGTTTCACGCGTTCACCCGCGGCCCGGCGCGCCAGGCCTCGGACGTCTACATCCTGGGCGATCTGTTCGACTGGTGGATCGGTGACGATCAACTGCGCGATCCATTCGCCGCCGACATCGCGCGATCGCTCGGCGAGCTTACCGCCGCCGGTGTGCGCGTGCATCTGGCGCGCGGCAATCGCGACTTCCTGCTCGGCGATCGATTCGTGCAAGCGACCGGCGCCACGCTGCTGCCCGAACAGCAGGCGCTCGACCTCGCGGGGCGGCGGACGCTGCTCACGCACGGCGACGAGCTTTGCACCGACGACGCCGATTACCAGCGTTATCGCGCGTGGATACGGAACCCGCGCAGGACGCGCTTCCTCGAACGACTGCCTTACGCGATTCGCCGCGCGATCGCCGCGTGGCTGCGGCGCAAGAGTCGGGATTCCACCGCACTCAAGCCGGAGCACATCCTGGATGTCAATCCGCTCGCCGTCGACGCGGCTTTCCGCAGCCATGGCGCAACGCGCATGATCCACGGCCACACGCATCGTCCGGCACGGCACGTACGCGCCGTCGATGGCATCGTCCGCGAGCGCTACGTGCTGGCCGACTGGCACGATCAAGGACGATACCTTGCCGTCGACGAGCACGGCGTGCAGGAATGCGAGATCAGACCATGAGCGAAAGCCTCGAACTGTTCACCCCCGCCTGGTTCTCGGCGCTCGCCGCGATCGTGCTCATCGATCTCGTGCTCGCCGGCGACAACGCGATCGTGATCGGCCTCGCCGCACGCAACGTTCCGGCGCAGCAACAGAAGCGCGTGATCTGGTGGGGGACGCTCGGCGCGATCGTCGTGCGTGCGCTGCTGACCGGCGCGGTGGTGTGGCTGCTGAAGATTCCCGGCTTCCTGCTGGTCGGCGGGCTCGCGTTGATCTACATCGGCTGGAAGCTCACGCGCGCCGGAGGCTCGGAGCATCACATCGAAGCGCGCCATTCCGTTCGCGCCGCCGTGCAGACGATCGTGATCGCCGACGCCGTGATGGGTGTGGACAACGTGCTCGCGGTCGGGGGAGCCGCGCACGGCTCGTGGCTGCTGGTCATCATCGGGCTCGCCATCTCGATACCGGTGGTGGTGTGGGGCTCGACGATCGTTCTGCGCTGGGTCGAGCGCTTTCCCGCGATCGTGTGGCTCGGCGCGGCCGTGCTCGGCTGGACCGCGGCGAAGATGATCACCAGCGAGCCACTGCTCTCCGATAACTTCGTGCGTTATCCCGCGATACCGATCGTGCTGCAGGTCCTCGTCGTATTCGGCCTTACCGCGCCCTCCGTCTGGAGGTCGCTGGGGCCGCGCGATCGCGAGCATGCGATCGCCCTTCTCATCGTGGCGGCATGGCTGGGCGCGTGGGGCGCGCTGGGGCCGCACTTCGGCGCGGTCGTCCACGGCTTCGACGAATGGACCTTCGGCGACGAATTCCTCGACCTGCTGCGCTGGACCGGCTGGATACCGCTCGTGGTACTGGTCAGTCGTCGCGGACGACGCGACGTCGCGGCAGCGAACGCTGGCCGCTCGCTCAAGTGATCACGCGAGGGCCCGCGCTATCGCTTGGCCTCGCGATCATCCCAACGCCTGGCGAAAATCCTCTACCAGATCGTCGGCGTCTTCGATGCCCACCGAAATGCGGATCAGCGATTCGGCGATACCCATCTCGGCCCTGCGCGCGAGTCCCATCTCCCAGAAGATGGTATGCGCCACAGGGATCGCGAGCGTGCGGTTGTCACCGAGGTTCGAGGACAGCACCACGACGCCGAGTCGATTGAGCACCTCGAAGGTATCCATGCCGGGTGCGAGCTCGAACGAGAACAACGCTCCGAAGTCGCGGAACAGCTCGCGCGCGAGCGCGTGCTGGGGATGTTGCGGCAAACCCGGATAGTAGACCGCGCTCACGCGCGGGTGCTCCGCGAGGAAGCGCGCCAGGACCATCGCGTTTTCGCATTGGCGCGTGAGGCGTAGCGCCAGCGTCTCCGCGCCCACTGCGATGTGATGCGCCTGCTCGGCGGCGAGGGTCGCGCCGAAATCGCGCAGGCCCTTCTTGCGCAACTGGGTGATGCCCCACAGCTGGGGGCGCTGTGCCTTGTAGGCCTCGAAGATGCCGGGATAACGCGTCCAGTCGAACAATCCCGTATCGGTGATCGCCCCGCCGAGCGCGTTGCCGTGCCCGCCGATGTACTTGGTCAGGGCGTTCACGACCAGGCTCGCACCGACCTCCCTCGGCTTGAACAGCCACGGCGAGGTCATCGTGTTGTCGACGACGTAGATCAGGCCCTTCTCGCTGCACAACTGCCCGATGCGAGCGAGGTCCGCCACCTGCGTGCGCGGATTGGCGATGGTTTCGACGAACACCAGGCGCGTGTCCGGCGTGATCGCGCGCGCGACGTTGGCAACATCGGTCGCATCGACGAAGCTCACCGGCGTGTGGTGCTCGACCAGCGTCTGCAGCATGCTGTTGGTATTGCCGAACACGAACGAGCTCGACACGACATGGTCGCCGGCCTTGAGCAACGCGAGCGCGATCGCGCCGATCGCAGCCATGCCCGTTGCGAAGCAAACAGTGCCAACGCCGCCCTCCATCGCGTTGACCTTGGCTTCGAGCGCGGCGGTGGTGGGATTGCCCTGCCGACCGTACGCGTAGCCGCTTTGTCGCCCCTGGAACACGGCTGCGAGTTCGTGCGCATCGCGGTACGCGTAGGCGACCGAGAGGTGGAGAGGCTTGTGAAGCGCGCCGTGCTCGATGGGCGCTTCACGATCGGAATGGAGGATCGCGGTGGTGAATCCGCGGCGCCGGGAGGAATCCATGGTCGTCATCCGCAAACAAAAAACCCGTCCGGGTTCCGCCGAACGGGTTTCGTGTGCCCCGCCTGGCATCCCCAGGCTGAGGCGAACCTCGCTTTAGCGGAATTTGTTATGCGCCCGCAAGCTGAAGCTCAAATCGGCGCGATAAAAGAGTAGCACGGCCCGCCCGGCGTTGCCAATCGCGCCTTTACCCGGCTCGGCGACGCGAAAGCCAGCCGCAGCAGCCGTGGCTGGTTCACATCATTCCATTCGTGCACGCGTGTTCTGACGGATTCCTCCCTGACGTTCGCTGGCGCGAAGGCCCGCGCCGCTTACGCAGCTCTTGTGTTCCGCCGGATTTGATCAATCGATCAAGATAAACGACGTAAGTGCTTCGGCCGTCGCGATTTTTTACAGGGCGCGGCGGCCTCGAAAAGCGCGCCTCGGAGAATCAAGCACTTCACGAAATGGCATGGCCTATGCTTTTTTGCGCCGCAACGCCCCCGCGTCCATTGTCTGCAAGCCGTGCTCGACTTGCAGCGGGTTTTGAACGGAGATTCAAATGCGAGGGCGAGCAAAACACCTCCTGGCCGTAGCCGCGGCCGCCATCGTCTC
>DATKLH010000009.1:0-4741 GCA_035542515.1 Casimicrobiaceae bacterium | reverse complement strand
TGCCCTCGTTCGCGATCGCCACCACCGGCTGACCGGCGGCGAACACCTGGCCGACCTCGAATCGAACGCTCGTCACCACCCCGCTGATCGATGCGGTGAGCTTCGTGTATTTCACCTGGTTGCGCGCGAGGTCGAGCTTGCGCGCTTCCGCCTCGGCCGCCGCGCGCGACGTGCGCAACTCGCTCTCCGCGTGCTCGTCGTCAGACTCGCTGACCGAGCCGTCGGACTTCAGGTTCTGCAGGCGCTTCCAGTCGGACTCCGCCTGACGGGCCCGCGCAGTCGCGGCCTCCAGCTGCTGGCGCGCCGCTTCCTCCGAGAGGCGGTAGTCCTCGTCGTCGAGCACCGCGAGCACGTCGCCCTCGCGCACGCTCTGACCAACGTCGACCTTGCGCTCGACGACCTTTCCGGCGACTCGGAACGCCTGCTCGACCTCGTACCGCGACTGCACCGAGCCGAAGTAGCGCGTCGTATCGACGGCGTTGTCGTAGCGGACCTCGGCGACGCGAACCGGTCGCAAGGGCTCGGCCGGCGGTGCTTTGGACGTGCAGGCGGACAACCAGGGTGCGAGCGCGCCCACGATGACGGCGACTGCGGTCGTCATGCGTATGGTGCTCATGTGTGTTCCTTCGGTTTGGAATCGAGGGTCGTAGCGCGCTGCGCGGCCGCGGCACCGTTCGCCCGGCTCGCCTGGTCCTGCGATGGACTCGGCTCGAACGGCTCCCAGCCGCCGCCGAGCGCCTTGAACAGCGCGATCGACGACAGGAAGAGACGCGTGTTGCTCTCGATCGCGCTCACGCGCACCGACAGGCGTATGCGCTCGGCGTCGAGCAGCGGCAACAGATCGATCTGGCCGCGGTCGTACAGCGATTGCGCGCGGCCGAGTGCCGCATCCGCCGCTGCGGCCGCATTCTGCAGTGCGTCCGCGCGCCGGCGGTCTTCGCGAAGCGCGACGAGCGCGTTCTCGACGTCTTCGAGCGCACGCACGATCTGGTCCTCGTAGTGCAACAGCGCTTCCGCCTGCGCGCTCTCGGCGGCGTCGTTGAGCGCACGCGTTCTCCCCCAGTTGAAGATCGGCACCGTCAGCAGACCGGCCACGTTGGAAAATTGCGCGGAACCGAGGTCGAGATTGTCCTGCTGGACGTCTTGATGACCGAACAGCGCCATCACGAAGAGCCGCGGAAACCACTCGGCCTCGGCCTGCTGACGGCGCCAGTTGGCCGCCTCGAGGCGCGCGCGCGATTCGAGCAGGTCCGGGCGGCGTTCCAGCAGGGCCGCAGGTTGCCCCGGCTGCACGTCCGGAACCACTGCGACGCCGGTCCACGGCGCCACCGCGGAACTGTTAGCGGGCTGATCGCCGATGAGGACCGCGATGCGATGGCGAGACACTGCTTCGAGTGTCTCGAGCGGAGGGATCGCCGCATGCGCGGTGGACGCTTGGGTGCGCGCGCGTTCGACGTCGAACGACGATGCGAGCCCGACGCGTTGCCGCGAGGTCACCAGACGCAACGTTTCGTCCTGGGCGACCGAGATGGCGCGCACCGCCTCGAGCTGACGCTGTGCGCCGATCATCGTGAAATACGCGGTCGCGACGTCGCTCAGCACGAGCAACCGGACGCCGCGCGCGGCGTTGATGGCGGCGATCCTATCGGACTTCGACGCGGCGGCACCCGCGCGCAGCCGACCCGACAGATCGACCTCCCACGCCACCGACACGGCCGCTACTCGGGAATCGATGTCGGGCAAGGATTGCCGTACCGACCCGTCGTATCCGACGCCGTCCACGCTCGGCAGCAGCCACGAACGACTGATCGCCTCGCCGGCGCGCGCGGCCCGTACGCGCTCCGCCGCCACGCGCACGTCGCGGTTCTCGAGCGCGGCGCGTTGCACGAGCTGCGCGAGCACCGGATCGCCGAAGCGCTCCCACCACACGACGTCCGGACCGGCGTCGGACGCCGGACTCTCCGCGAATTGCGCGGGCACGTCGACCGCAGGACTCAGAAACGGCGTCGCGCAACCGCCGAGCGCGAGTAGGAGCGAACCCCGGAGCAGGTGCCAGTCGATTCGCCGACACGCGCGCCGTACGCGGTTCGCGCTGCGGCGGCGTGTTCGACCAGGTCCGATGAACGCGAACGGAATCATGTCTGCTTCGTCGAAAGATCGGGCGCCAGGTTAGGTGGCGGCTCCTTGCGAGTCGTCAGCACGACGTCACCGTTCAGTCCGGGTTGAGTAAGCGAAGTGGGCAGCGTTCGTCGTACTGTGGGCATGAGATTCGAGCCGGTCGGCTCGACGCGCAGTCCGGGCCTCGGGGCGACCCCTGCGGAGCCCCTGCGCGAAATCGTTGGCTGGCACGGTCGACGAGCACGTGCGCGCCCGCGATCGGTGCGCGCCGTTTCCTATCCTTCGTCGCGCTTGCCGATCGGTGCGGCTTCGTTCCAGTCGAGATCGTTCAAGATCGAGGCGATTAGCTCGTCACTCGATGCGAATTCGTACTGCCGGCCGGTCACGAAGTTCTCCACCCGTCCGGTCATGGCGCCGCGCTTGGCAGCACTGTGCAGCTTGACCAAGAAGGTCCTGCGGCTGGTGAACTTGGCTTCGGTTTTCAGTGACATGTTCTTTCCGCAACGCCTGACTCAGCGTAGGCACGCACCGCGTGCGAGTCGTCAGCAAAACGTCAGAATTGAGTCCGAATGACGCCCGTCGCGAAACGAGCTGGCGCGATGGCCTAACCGATTCCCAGTCGCGCGCCGTCCTGGATGTCGTTGCCATTCGCCTCGGCGATCTGCAGCGAGAGCGATGCCAATGCGCGACGCTCCTCCTGCGTCGCACCCTCGCGCGAACACAATTCGCGCAGGGCCGCGAGCTCCAGCCACACCGCCTCTTGCGCGCGCGCCTCCGTCACGGCTCGCCGAATCGCCTCGTGCGCGGAGGTCATGTCGCCGCGCGCCTCGGCGAGGGCTGCTTCGGTGAGGAACAACTGCGGCAATGCCACCCGCTCACCGACGGCGTCGACGATTTCGAATGCTTCGTCGAGCTGGCGTTGTGCACCGTCCCAGTCGCGTGCCTTCACGAGCGCCTGGGCCGCCAGGCAGAGCACCTCACTACCGCCCGCCCGCAGCCCGAGTCGCGTATCGTCTTCGTACGCTTCGCGGATCAACCGAAAGCCACCCTGCGGATCGCCGTGGTGCGCCAGCACCCAGCCGCGCATCCACTTCGAACCGGCATGACCTTGCGCGAACGAGAACTCGTCGGCGATCGCGTTGATCTCGTCGGCCAGCACCGCGACGCGTTCGGTGTTGGCCAAACGCACCTCGACGAGACTCTCGCACCAGATCGCGACGCTTTCCGCGATGGCCTGGCGCCGCACGCGCGCCCGCGCACGGGCCTCCTTGATGCACGCGCGAGCGCGTTCGACGAGGCCGAGTTGCACGAGTTGGACTGCAAGCTGCGCGAGCAACGTCACGCGCGGATCGGCGATGAATGTTGCGTCCGGCCCGTCGGCTATCATCTCGCACGCGGCGAGACCGCGCTCGAGCCACTGCCTCGCAATACGGGGACGGCCGCGCAGGAACTGCACCTCACCCTGAATGGTGCACGCCGCGATCCACAGCGCGGGATCGTCGCTCTCGTGTGCCAAGGCTTCGATTCGCTCGGCCAACGCGAGCGCCTCGGCGTGCTCGGCGCGCAAGCACAGCGTGAAGCCGAGCCTGAACAGCAGCGCGCCCCGCGCCGGGTGATCCGGAACGGCGTCGAGCAATCGATACGCACGCAGCAACGCTGCCTTGGCTTCTTCCGAGCCCATACCGAGCAGCTGCATGGCAGACACGCCGCGCAACGTCCACAAGCTGAGCTCGAGCGCGTCACGTTGCGAATCCCGTACGACGCGATCGACGAACCCGAGTCCCCGCTCCGTCAACCGCATCACTTCAGCGGGGCTGACGTGCAACACTGCTTCGGCGGCGTGCACGCAATGCGACAACGCCACACCAGGTTCGCCGCCGCGCTCGAAATGCAGCACGAGCTCCGTCGCTGCGACCGGGACGCCCGCCGTGCGATCCCGTTCGAGCGCGATGCCGACGCCACGATGCAGATCGGTGCGCACACGCAGCGCGATGCGCTCGTAGATCGCCTGCTGAAAGATCGCGTGCCGGAAGCGATAGATCGGATTCGCCGGATCGCCGCGCTGCACGGTGCTCGGCGCGAGCCAGCGGTGTGCACGCGCGAGCGCATCGCAGACCGCTGCGATCTTCGCCGGATCCTGCGCGAGCGCCGCCGCGACGGTCTCCACTCTGAATTCGATGCCGCATACCGCGGCCGCTTCGAGCACGGTGCGTTCCTCGCTCGTCAACCGGGCCACGTAGTGGTCGATGATCGCAGCGAGGTTGTCCGGTATCGCCATTCGCGCGAGCCGCGTTGCGGCCGACGCGTGGCGACCCTCCGATTTGTTCGCGGCCAGGTCGCCGACCAATTGCGCGACGAAGAGCGGCAATCCGTCCGTGCGTTCGTGCAACGCGCGCACGTCGGACTCGGTGACGCCGAGCGCCGGCGCACGCTGGGCGATATAGGCCGCGACCTCCTCCTCCGAGAACGGATCGAGCACGATTTCCTCGCACAGGCCGTGTAGCCGGAACTCGCTCCGCACTGCTTTGAGGGGGTGATCCTGAGCGATGACGTCGGCAAGGCGGAACGTCGCAATCCACATCAGCCGCGCGCGTCCGCGCCGTCGCGCGACGTAGTCCAACAG
>DATKLH010000008.1:0-2861 GCA_035542515.1 Casimicrobiaceae bacterium | reverse complement strand
GCAGGGACGGCCGGTCAGCCTGGAAGAGAAGCCGAAGCATCCGAAGTCGTCGCTCGCGGTGACCGGCCTGTACTTCTACGACAACCGCGTCGTGGACATCGCCGCGTCGCTCAAGCCGTCGGCGCGCGGCGAGCTCGAGATCACCGACGTCAATCGCCACTACCTCGCGCTGGGCGAGCTCGACTGCGAGGTGCTCGGCCGCGGGATGGCGTGGCTCGACACCGGCACGCATGGCTCGCTGCTCGAGGCATCGCAATACATCGAGACCATCGAGCGGCGGCAAGGCCTCAAGATCGCCTGCCCGGAAGAGATCGCCTATCGACTGGGCTACATCGACGCCGAACAGCTCGAGCGCCTCGGCATGGCGCTCGCGAAAAACGGCTACGGACAATACCTACTCGGGTTGCTGCGCGACCCGGTCATCCGATAGCGCGACGCAGCGAGCCGATGCGGGTCGTCGCCACCGATATTCCCGACGTCAGGATCGTCGAGCCCAGGGTGTTCGGCGACGATCGCGGTTTCTTCTTCGAAAGCTGGAACGCGCGCACGCTGGCGGAGCAGGGCATCGATGCAACCTTCGTTCAGGACAACCACTCGCGTTCGCGTCGTGGCGTTCTGCGCGGACTGCACTATCAGATCGAGCACGCGCAGGGCAAGCTCGTCCGCGTGGTGGAAGGAGAGGTCTTCGACGTAGCGGTCGATCTGCGCCGCAGCTCGCCGACCTTCGGGAGGCACGTTGCGCTTCTCCTCTCGGCGTCCAACAAGCTCATGCTGTGGGTGCCGCCTGGATTCGCGCACGGTTTCGTGGTCGTTTCCGAGAGTGCCGACTTCCTCTACAAGACCACCGACTACTGGTATCCGGAACACGAGCGCACGCTGCAGTGGAACGATCCGGCGCTGCGCATCCGCTGGCCGATCGAGGATCCACAGCTCGCGGTCAAGGACCAACAGGGCAAGCCGCTCGCGCAGGCGGACCTGTACCCGTGAACGCATGGGCACACGGCCCGTCATCCTGATCACCGGCGCCAAGGGGCAGCTCGGCGCCGAGCTCGCGGCTTCACTTCGACCGCACGGCGAGGTCACCGCACTGACGCGCGCGCAGCTCGATCTCGCCGACGCGGACGCCATCGTGCGTGTGATGCGCGAGATGAAGCCGCGCATCGTCGTCAATGCCGCGGCGTACACGGCGGTGGATCGCGCCGAGACCGATCGCGACGCAGCTTTCGCGGTGAACGCCCGCGCGCCGGGCGTGATGGCCGAGGAATGCGCGCGACTCGGCGCTCTGCTCATCCATTATTCGACCGATTACGTGTTCGATGGCGCTGCCACGCGGCCCTACGACGAGGACGCGCCGACGGGTCCGTTGAACGTCTACGGCGCATCGAAGCTTGCGGGAGAGGAAGCGATACTGTCGCTGAATGCCGACGCCTTGATTTTTCGCACGAGCTGGGTGTACGGTTTGCGCGGAGCGAATTTTCTGCTCACGATCCGCCGGCTCGCCGCGCAGCGCGATGAACTGCGCATCGTCGCCGATCAGGTCGGCGCACCGAACTGGTCGCGCACGCTGGCGCAGGCGACCGGCACACTCGTCGCGCGCGGAGACAGGCGACTGCGAGAGCGCCGAGGCCTGTACCACCTGAGCTGCGGTGGACAGGCGTCGTGGTACGAATTCGCCAAGGCCATCGTCGGCGAAGCGCAGCGCCCGCGCGTAGTGCCCATTGCGAGCAGCGAGTATCCGACCCCGGCGCGGCGTCCCGCGTTCGGCGTACTCGATACGCGTCGCTTCACGGCGACGTTCGGCTTCGCGTTGCCGCATTGGCGCGAAGCGTTGCGACGCTGTCTGGTAGCGCCCGCGGAACCAGACGGAACGACGGCGGTCGCATGAGCCGTCGCAGCACGGCAATCGCGGTCGAGCGATATCGATCGCAGGACAGCGCGGCGTAAGCCGCGCCCACACCGGAGCATTCGATGCCCTTATCGAAGTTTGCAGTGGCGAGCATTGCGTTGCCGATCGTCCTGGCCGTTTCGACGGCTTTCGCGCAGCCGCTGCTCAGGGCGGCGCCGCCCGCCCAGAATCGTTCCACGCTGGCCGAGAAGTCCACGCCGCCGAGCCTGCTGCTCGACTCCGGTGTGCAGGCGCACCGAATCGCGTTGACGCCACCAAGCGGCGCCGAGCTCGAACGACTGAAGGCGCGCAATGCGCAGCCGCTTTCGCCGAAGGTGCAGCGCGTCAAGTCGCGTGCTCTCGCGATCGCGTTCGGCAGGGCAGTCCCAGCGTCGGCCGCAAGCATTGCGCTGCGGGCGCTGCCGTGGCAGACGCTGCAGGATGGTTCGCGGGCGGCACGCATCGAGATTGCATCGCCGGGCGCCGCCGCATTGCGCGTCGCGTTGCGCATGCCGGTGAGCGATCCCGACCTGGAAGTGCGCTTCGGCGGGACCGTCGCGGGCGCGCCGACCTTCGGGCCGGTCCCGGCCAACCGCATCGCCGGCGACTCGATCGATTACGGCATGTACTGGTCGCCGGTGATCGCGGGCGAAGTCGCGGTGCTGGAACTGCATGCGGGCACGAGCACCGTGATCGACGGCGAGCAACTGCAGGTCGCGATGGTGTCGCACCAGGTCGTCGGCCCTGCCGATCTCAAGTCGGCGGCGGCGAAGCTCGTCGAAGACATCGGCACTGCCGGTTCGTGCAACGTCGACATCAAGTGCCGTCCGCAAACGCCAGGTCTGGTCAACCAGAGCAAGGCGGTTGCCGAAATCGAGATCACGCAGGACGACGGCGAAACCGTGTTGTGCACCGGACAGCTTCTCAACGACACCGGGCAGACGCTTACGCCTTGGTTCTTCACGGCGAATCACTG
>DATKLH010000007.1:0-4573 GCA_035542515.1 Casimicrobiaceae bacterium | reverse complement strand
CAGCAGCGCGATCAATCGCACCGCGTTGCCGCCGCCGTGCACGCGCTGCATCCCGTAATTCACGCGGATGGCCGCCGGCCGGGTCGTTCCGTACTCGTGCGCGAGCCGCACGACCTGGTCGGACGCAATGCCGCAGGTCTTCGCCACGCGATCCGGGGTCCAGTGCGACGCGCGCTCGGCGAGCGCGTCATAGCCGATGGTGTAACGATCGACGTAATCGCGATCGATCATGTCCTCGGCGATGAGAACGTGCATGATCCCGAACGCAAGCGCGCCGTCGGTACCCGGCATCAGCGCGATGTGCTCGTGACACTTCTCCGCGGTCGCGCTGCGATAGGGGTCGATGGCGATGAGCTTTGCACCGCGACGCTTGGCTTCCTGCGCGCGCGTCCAGAAATGCAGGTTCGACGTGACCGGGTTGCTGCCCCAGATCAGGATCAGGCGGCTGTCGACATAGCGCTCGACATCCATGCCCATCGATGCGCCGATGACCGCGCCCCAGCCGGCCTTGCCGGCCGACGCGCAAATGGTGCGATCGAGCAGCGACGCACCCAGGCGATGGAACAAGCGTCGATCCATCGACGAGCCCTGCAGCAGGCCCATCGTTCCCGCGTAGCTGTAGGGCAGGATCGCCTGAGGCCCATCCGCCGATTCGGCGATCGAGTGGAAGCGCTGCGCGATCTCGCCGATCGCCTCTTCCCACGATATGCGGGCGAAACGGCCTTCACCCTTGGGTCCGATGCGTCGCATCGGATGCAGGACGCGGTCGGGCGCGTAAGTGCGCTCGAGATAATGGGCCACCTTGGTGCACAGCGTGCCGTTGGTGGTCGGGTGCTCGGGGTCGCCACGGATGCCGACCGCGCGGTCGTTTTCCACGGTGACGAGCATCGCGCAAGTGTCGGGACAATCGTGCGGGCACGCGGCCCGGACGACACGGCGCGACGACTCGGCGGGCGAGGGATCGAGCGGCATGTCGAGCATTGTAACGGGGCCGCCGTCCGCGTGCCTTATGCTGCGCGAATGGTCGAGGCGAGCCGAATGCCAACCGTCGCGTTGCCCGACGGCGCGCGCGTCGCGGCGCTGGGCATGGGCACCTGGCACATGGGTGAACGCGCCGCCCGGCGCAAGTCCGAAGTCGCCGCGCTACGTGCGGGCATCGACCTGGGCATGACGCTGATCGACACCGCCGAGATGTATGGCGACGGTGGCGCCGAGGAAGTCGTCGGCGACGCGATCGCCGGACGGCGCGACCAGATCTTCATCGTCAGCAAGGTGTATCCGCACAACGCCGGCGCGCAGAGCGCGATCGCCGCGTGCGAGCGCAGCCTCGCGCGGCTGCGCACCGATCGGCTCGACTGTTACCTGCTGCACTGGCCCGGCCGCATTCCGCTGCACGAAACGGTCGATGCATTCGAGCGCCTGCGTCGCGACGGGAAGATCCTGCGCTGGGGCGTTTCGAACTTCGACGTTGACGACATGAGCAAGTTGCTCAAGCTCGACCGCGGTCGATTCTGCGCCACCAACCAGGTGCTGTTCAGCCTCGCCGAGCGTGCCGCCGAGTGGCGCCTGCTGGCGCTGCTGCACGAACGGCGCATGCCGCTGATGGCGTATTCGCCCGTCGGACAGGGCGAGCTGCTGCGCAATCGCAAGCTTGCATCGATAGCCAAGCAGGCGAGCCTCACGCCTGCGCAACTCGCGCTCGCATGGGTACTGCATCGGCGCGATGTCATCGCCATTCCGCAGTCCGGCAACATCGCGCACATCCGCGAAAACCGACAAGCGGCAGATGCTCGACTCGATGCTCCGACGTTGCGCGCACTCGACGAAGCCTTCCCGCCGCCGCGTCGCGCGACGCGGTTGTCGGTGATCTGACGCGCAAGCGCAGTTCGCGTTGCGCGACCCCCGAAGGCCTCTGCGCGCCTGTCGTCGACAGGCGGCGCAGGGAGCGATTGACCTCGATAAACGTCAATGACTTAGAGGTCGCCGACAGGCGGATCGAGCGCGTGGCACGGTTGCTGCTCGATGGGGGGCGAGGCGGCATCGAAAAAGCCCCGCGCACCAGACAGGAGACCGACGTGGAATACACGCATTACGACTACCTCGAGCTTGCGCCAGGAGCCAGTCGCGCGCGCATCGAGGCGGCGTATGCCGCATTGCTCGCTCGCTTCCAGCTTGGCGATGCCGGTCCCAACCAGGACATGGCGCAACTGGTGCGTATGGTCCACGCGGCCTATCAGGTGCTCTCCGATCCCGCTCAGCGACGTGTCTACGACGCGCATCTCGAGCACGATGCCGCAGAGGCCGATGCGGAGCTCAAGTCTTTGCTCGATGCGCAGGCGTACGTGCCCAAGCGCGTTCAGGATGCGCCCGCCGCGTTGTTGAAGGCGGTCGCGAAGATCGCAGCCTAGCGGTATCGAACTACGGGTTTGCGGTCGCCACGGAAACTCTCAAACTGCAAACAGCGATGCGGTCGGCGGCCGCCCTTCTATCCTCCTCGCGCGATCGGCGCTGTTCCCGCCGCGTGATGCGGCGCTCGGTGCGCACGGCCAATCGCCGGCGTCCATCGGCCGAGCGCCGTGCGCGCCTGCATCCCACCCACGAGCGTCGCGCGCATTTCGCGCCGCCTGCGTTCCTCAAGCGCCGGCGTCCGGCGCGCCGCTCCGTTCAAGCGTTTACCGCTGCCGTCCTGCACTGATCGCGTAGCTGTCGCGAGCAGTTCGACGCGCAACGCGCTGCGCGACGCGTGCCGGTCGCCCCGCGTTCACCATTGCCGAATCTTGACCGTTTCACGCAATGCATGCGTGTCGGCGTGACTGACATTGCGCACTGTGATGCCGTGCAACGTCTGCACTTGTGCGCAACGTCTGATGCAGCACAAACCCGCACCGCGCATTGCGGAGCGATTTATGCAAAACGCATGGTTTTGCGCGGACGGACGGCGCGGCGCTTGGCAGGCATATTGCTCGATCACTCCATGTCGAATCGCTCACCAACGCGTCGGCTTCGCAGGGACGCCGACGCTTCGAAACCATGGAGACGATCTTGGATAAGTGCTTTACGTGCCAGTTCTACGATCGACGCAATCCGAGCCACAACGACGGAAAGGGCACGATGTGGGGCCAGTGCCGGCGTACCGCGCCGATGTTGCATCCTCTCAACGCGAAGTCGTACATGGTCGAGGGCGTATGGCCGCACGTGCGCGACGACGACTGGTGCGGCGAATGGAAGGCAGCGGTGCGACGGCCACAGTCGCGCGTACCCGATCTGATGAGTACCGCGGCGGCGGCGAGTGCTGGCGCGGTGCGCATCGCCTCCATGCACGCGCAATCCAGTGCAGTGCCGGGCGGCGTGCCGCCCGTCCCCAAGTCGGCGGCGCTCGGCGTCGGATCCGATTAGTCGTTTCAGCGATGTCGCCGCATATCAATACCGTTTGCAGCTGGAGGAGATGACGTCATGGGCAATTGGCTGCTTCGCATAGCGCAGTGCATCTACGATGTGTATCTGCTCGCCGTCGCCGTGTGCCAGCCGCGACCCGCGCTCGCGCGCGTCGAGCTTCGACGGCCGCGACCCAACGACTGACTCGCACGGGCCGGGCTCATATCGCTGCGCCCGCCCGCACTCCCGCGGTCTGCTAAAGTTCGCTGCAGGCAGGCCGCAAGGCGCCCCTGAGGCGCCGCGCGTGCATGCGCCGGCATGCCGCGAAGATTCACCGTGCTCGATCCCCGCCTGGTTTCCGCTCTCGACGCGGGCGCTCTCGTCGTCACGCCGAACAACCGGCTGGCGCGCGACATCGTCTCCCGATACGACGCCCTGAAGCGCGCACAAGGCCTGCGCGCATGGCCGTCGGCGCGCGCGATGCCTCGGCAAGCGTGGTTGCGGTCGCTCTGGCTCGATCTGGTCGCGCGCGCGCCGGGCGCGACGCCACCGGTGCTCCTCGAAGGCGCCGCGTCGCTGCATCTGTGGCAGAGCATCGTCGCAGCCGACACGGCGGAGCTCCTCGACGCGCGCGGCGCTGCCCGACAGGCCTCGGATGCGTGGGCTCTGTTCCATGCCTGGCGAGCGCCGGGGGAGGCACTGCGAAGCCGGGTGGCGCGCATCGACGAGGATGGGGACGCCTTCCTGCGCTGGGCCGGACGCTATGCCAGGCGTCTTCAGGCATTGCACGCCATCGACGATGCACAGGTTGCCGAAGCGCTGACCCTGCGCGCGCAGGACATGGTCGCGCCCGAATGCGCGATCGTGCTCTATGGCTTCAGCGACTGGGAGCCTGCGCAGCTTCGGCTGCTGAGTGCGCTGCGCGCGAACGCATGGAAACTCGATGAATATTCGCCGGGCGCTGTCCCGGCGCAGCGCCTCGGTCGAATCGTATTCGCAACGCCGGAAGAGGAAATGCAGCAGGCTCTTTCCTGGGCACGCGATCACGCGCTGCGCGACGGGCAAGCGCGCATCGGTATCGTGTTCGAGGATCTGCAGCGGCGTCGCGACGCATTGCTGGGGCTCGCCGAAGAGATCCTGTGCCCGGAACGCCTTGCCGATGCGCAAGCCGATGCGACGCGACCCTACGGCATTTCGC
>DATKLH010000006.1:0-4108 GCA_035542515.1 Casimicrobiaceae bacterium | reverse complement strand
GGCGATCGTCTGCTATCCGACCTCGCCGCTCAACACGCGCGCCGATTACGTGCTGCCCACCGGCGACGTCGTTCCTCACATGCAGCGCGGGGCCGATGCGCCGATCTTCGCGACCGACGCCGCGTCGTTCCCGGTGCTGCTGTTCTCGAGCGGCCTCGACGGCAGTCCGCTCACCGACGGATACATCACGGCGATCACGTTCTTCGCGAGCTACGGTTACGTGGTCGTTGCGCCGTTCCACGGCGATGCGCGCTTCGTCGATCTGCATCTGCAGGACATTTCCGATGCGATCTTCGCCGCGTTGCATTTCAGCGATTACACCGCGATGCAGGCGGCACGACCGCTCTCGCTATCGGCGTCGCTCGATGCGGTGCTCGCGCGATTCAGCTTCGCCGGTCGCATGGATCAGAATCGCATCGGCGGTTTCGGCGCAAGCCTCGGCGCCGAGGCGCTGATGCTGATGCGCGGGGCACAGTTGACCGACAGCGTCGGACTTTCGTCCAAAGTCGTGACCAACGATACGCGGCTCAAGGCTGCAGTGGGCTACGTCCCGTATTTCGGCCAGGTGATCTTCCCGGCATTCGGACGCGACCAGCGCGGCATCGACAACGTGACGATGCCGTATCTCGCGATCTCCGGCACCAACGACACGGTCGCGCCGCTGCCCGTGACGGCACAAGCCATGTTGCGATTGCAGAGTCCGAAGCAGTTCGTCGCGCTCGAAGGCGTGCCGCATGCGTTCGACTATGCGTCGCAAAACGATATCTTCACCTGGACCGCGACGTTCCTCGGCGCCTATGCGCTCGACGATCCGCTGCAGCGAGCGGCAAGCGCTCGAATGACGGCGGTGGCCGGCGGCGGTCACGACGATCTGCTACTCGATCGCGCCGAGCCGCTGCCACCGGCTGCGAACGAGCGGCTTGCGGTGGAGTTCTACAACGCGTCGCTTGATCACTACTTCATCACCGCCGACCCCGCCGAGGCGGCCATGCTCGACGCCGGCACCGTGGTGCCCGGCTGGCATCGCACCGGCTTCGACTTCAAGGTGTGGAGTGCGGATGCGAGCTTTGGGCTGCCCGCGTGTCGTTTCTTCGGCACGCCAGGCGTGGGGCCGAATTCGCACTTCTTCACCATCAACGCGGCCGAATGCGCTCAGGTACGGGCCAATCCGAGCTGGACCTTCGAGACGATCGCGTTCCGGGCCGACGCACCGAGCGGCGGAACCTGTGCGGTCGATCGCGTGCCCGTTGTTCGACTGTACAACAACGGCAAGGGCGGACAGGCCAACCATCGCTTCCTCACCAGCCACAGCGAGATCTTCCAGATGCTCGCGCAGGGCTGGATGGTCGAGGGCCCCGTCTTCTGCGCGCTGCCCTGATCGGGGTCCGGAACGATAGCGGCGCGCAAATTCGACTCTGCGCCGGCCTCCCTGTTCCACCCAGCGCTTGCGGGTTGACTTCGGTCAATCCGCAAGTCTCGTTGCGTCCTACGATGGCGACGCGTAGCGCGATCGGCCGCACTTTCTGCAAACCCACCGGTCAGAGCAACGCGGCGCCCTAGCACAAGGTCGTGACGATGGATGTCGTCCGAATGCGGCGCCTCATGTCGGACAAACGCTGATTTACTGTGGAAAAAGCAGGGTCCGGGACCTATAATCCCGCTTGCAGCATTTGCAGCAGCGCTTCACTACTCATAACAACGCAGGCTCGCTTCGGTCATCGCGCCTCCGCGCGGATCGTTCGGGCAAGGCTCCTCACCGAAGGTCGCAGCAGGACCTCCGGCAGTACGTCCTCAAGGCGACCGCGATTGCGGCGCCCGTCACAGGGGTACTCGAGGCGGCGCAAAACGCCGCCGGTGACGTGACCAGGCGTCGGGGCCGCGGCTTGTCTCGCTGATGACGTCGCACGAGCGTGCATGCGCTCGCTGTGCGTGCTTTGCGTCTCGCGAAGTGCGCCGTCGCCACATCCAGGCGATGCGAACAATGCGGTCGACATCGGCGGGACGAAAGGTTTTGGTGGCGCGGGCTGGCGGGGCCGCGCGAGCACCGGTTGATTCCCCGCCACTGGAGAACATCGTGCCCTTGCGCAAAAAAGTCCTCGTCCTGTTGATCGGCGTGCTCGCGATCGCCGTCGTGCTGCTCGCCGTCGCGCCCAGCGACCAGGATCGTTCGCCGTTCGCAAAGGCGATGGCCGAAGACGCGGCAGCCTGGTTCGCGCACGAGCAGGACTTGTCGACGCTGGGTGCCGACCTGCGCAACGCCGCGGTGAGCGCGGTCGGCGTCACCGATCGCTACGTGCTGGTGACGCGCACCGACGACACGCACTACTACGTGAACGTTCCCGCCGGACACGAAACGCTTGCGGCGCTGCTCGCACCGTATCTCGGACACGACGGCCTCAAGGTGTTCGCGCTCGAGAACGTCCAGCCGCCGCGCAATCCGGTCGCAGCGGCGTTCGCGAAGGTCTCGGGCCAGGCCGCTTACCAGGTGCTGGTCCTGCTGCTGTTGCTCGGCGCTGCAGCGATGATGATGACCCCGTTCCTCGACAAGAACGGATCGTTCCGCGTGCAAAAGAAGCCGTCGACGCGTTTCGACGAGGTGCTCGGCGTCGCGGAAGCGAAGGCGGCGCTCGCCGACATCTGCAGCTACCTGCGCTCGCCCAAGGCGTTCACATCGCTGGGCGCGAAGCCGCCGCGCGGCGTGTTGCTCGAAGGTCCGCCGGGAACGGGCAAGACCCTGCTCGCGCGCGCGCTCGCCGGCGAATGCGGTGCGAGTTTCATCGCGCTGTCCGGAAGCGATTTCTCCGACAAGTTCCTCGGCGTGGGCGTGGCGCGCGTGCGCAAGCTGTTCCGCAAGGCGCGCGAGCTCGCGCCCTGCGTGCTGTTCATCGACGAGATCGACGGCATCGGCCAGCGTGCCTCCGCGTCGTCGAGCGCTGCGGACACCGAGAACAACCGCATCATCGACGCGTTGCTGGTCGAGCTCGACGGCTTCCAGCCCAACGACGGGGTCATCGTCGTCGGCGCGACCAATCATTCCGAGGCGGTCGATCCTGCGCTTCTGCGCGACGGTCGCTTCGATCGCACCGTGTACCTGAGCCTGCCCAATCTCGAGGAACGCGAAGCGCTGTTCCGCTTGTATGGAAGCGGAGTCGCGCTTGCCGCGCCCGAGCCCGCGTCGCACGATCAGCTCTTCCGGTCACTCTCGCGCATGGCGGTGGGACTCTCGCCGGCGTCGATCGCCAACGTCGTGAACGCAGCAGCGGTGCTGGCTGTGCAGGACGGCGCGACGGCAGTGACGCTCGATCACTTCCAGCGCGCGCTCGAGCAGAAGCGCATCGGCGCGCCGGTCGAGGCGATGAGCCGCGCGATGAGCGCGGAGGAGCGACGCCGCATCGCGGTGCACGAGTCGGGGCACGCATTGATCGCGCGTCTCACCAGTTGCGGCGTGGTCGAGAAGGTCACGATCATCCCGCGCGGTCGCGCGCTCGGCGTCACGCTGGTCACGCAGGACGAGGACCAGTTCCTGCACACGCGCTCGGAAATGCTCGCGCGCATCGAGATGATGTTGGGCGGCCGTGCGGCGGAATTGCTGGTGCTCGGCGAGGCCTCGAGCGGCGCATCGGACGATCTCAAGCGTGCTTCCGAGCTCGCCTACAAGATGGTGAGCGAGCTGGGCCTGGGAACGACGCTGGGCGCCTTCAGCTACGCGGCCCTCAATCCGCATACCATCCCGACCGGCCTGCACGATCAGTTGTTGCGCGAAGCGCGCGACGTGCTGGAAAGCGCGGCGGAGCGTTGCGATGCGCATCTCACCGAGCATCGCGCCGCACTCGACCGCGTCGTCAATGCACTGCTCGACCAGGAAACGATACCGGGGCAGCTGGTCGAAGACGCGCTCGGGCTCGAGCCCAAGCAAAGACTCGAGCTCGCAGCGTAACGGCGCTGGCTGTTAGGCCGACCGGCAGGGCGTCGATAGTCGGTCGGCGAATCGGCGCGAGCTTTGCCGCGTGCGAAATCAATCAATTAAAGTCGCTGGGTCCCGGCGTGCGCCGGGACGACGTTGATGAGATCAACGCAGCGCACTGCGCGCGATGAGATTCTGCGCTCT
>DATKLH010000005.1:0-18321 GCA_035542515.1 Casimicrobiaceae bacterium | reverse complement strand
GCCGTGAAAGCGGCGCCTGCGATGACGCGAAGGTCATTTGCCGAGCTGCGCCTGGATCTGCTTCGCGTGCTCGAGGTGCGCCACGAACGCCGGTCTTGTCTTGACCAGCAGATTCTTCAGCTCCTCGTTCTTCGCACTCGGAATCAGCGTCTTGTCCAATGCGTCGAGCACCTGCTCGTGATACGCGACTTCATGCTCGATGTAGGCCTTGTCGAAACCGGCTCCTTTCAGTGTCTTGAGGTTCTTCAGGTTGTCCTCGCCACCCTTCCTGAGCGATTGGCTGGTCGGGTTGTCCTCCGGCTTGACCTTGAGCTTGGTCACCAGGGCCTGCGCCTGCTTGTTCACCCCGGTGTGGTCGGTCACCATCATCTTTCCGAAGGCCTTGATCTCCTTGCTGGTCCCCTTCGACTCGGCCAGCTTGCCTGCGTCGATGTCGACCTGATTGGCCGTAACCACGATGTGCGCGATCTGCGCATCGTTGGGAACTTGCGCGAATGCAGTGCCGCTGCAGCACAGCACAACGGCGATGGCAATGCTTGCGATCCTCGTCATGACAATCTCTCCTCCAGACAAAGGGTGGACTTTCCCGTGCGGCGTGCGGACCGCGCGTTGGTTGCGATCGGGGATTCCATTGCGGCGCACGCCTGCGCGCCGCGAAGGCTCGTCGAGCTGGGTGCCGCTATGACTCCGGTAGGTCCGCCGGCTCCACGCCGGTGAGCCTGCGCAACACGTGAGCGACGATGCGGTCGCAGCGCTCGCCGGCGAATCCGAATGCATCGAGCGTCGCCGCGTCGAGCCGCCGTGCAAGCGTTTCGCGCAGCAGGGCGCGTGCGCGGAAGGCGCGAGTGCGCACGGTCGCCGCGGGAATGTCGAGGCACGCCGCGGCTTCCTCGACGCTCATCTCCTCGATCTCGCGGAGCATGAAGGCCGTCCGGAACTGTTCGGGCAGCGCATCGATGCTTCGCTCGAGCAGACGCCGCAGCTCCGCTCGCGTTGCTGCGGACTCGGGACTTTCCGCGGGGGATTGGATCGCCATGGCGCCATCGCCTTGCATCTGCGTGAAGTCGATGCCGTCGAGCGGCACCACGCGCGCATCGCGCCGCCGGCGGCGCAGTCGCGCATACGCTTCGTTGAGGGTGATCCGCGTCAGCCAGGTCGAAAGCCTCGATCCGCCGCGGAATGCGCCGATGCCCCGCAATGCGGCGAGATAGGCCTCCTGCACGACGTCCTCGGCCTCGTCGTCATCCCTGAGAACCGCGCGCGCGACGCGATACAGCCGGCGGTTGTAGCGGCGCATCAGCAGCTCGAAGGCGACCGGATCGCGCTTGGCGCAGCGACGCGCGAGCGCTTCGTCATCGGGCGGCGGTGAGGGTACGGCGGCGAGAGTCACAGCGTGCGTTGTCGAGCGTTTGGCGTGCGTCGAAACATTGGATGAGCGCACCGGTGCCAGCGTTCCCATGCGACGGGCTGAACTCGCCGGGCGGCGCGACCCACGGCGTCTCCGTGCTCATGCGAGATGAGCGCGACGACGGTTCCGCAGGAACCGATGAGTCGCCGCGGCAGGTGTTCGCGACGGTACGCTTCAGCGGCGTCGCTTGCCGCGCGGCGATCGACGCTCGCTGCTGCGCGCGCGCTCAGCGACAGGTGGCGTAGTGCTGGCTCTGCCCAGCGACTCGCGGGACAGCGGTTCGCTGAATACCGGTCGCGCTGGCACGCGCTGCTGCTCGGCCGATTCCTCGGCGAGGGTGAAATCGATCTTCGCCTGCTCGAGGTCGACCCGCACGACACGCACATTCACGCGGCCGGCGAGCTGATAGACGCGGCCGCTGCGCTCTCCGATCAAGGCGTGTCGCACGGCGTCGAAGTGGAAATAGTCGCGCCCGAGCTCGGTGACGTGCACGAGCCCGTCGATATTCAAATTGTCGAGCGTAACGAAGATGCCGAAGCTCGCGACGCCGCTGACGGTGCCCGCAAAGGTCTCGCCGACCTTGTCCTTCATGTAGAAGCACTTCAGCCACTGCTCCACGTCGCGCGACGCGTCGTCGGCGCGGCGCTCGGTCATCGACGTCGCCACGCCGAGCTCCTCCCACGACGCGTCCTTGGGCTGGTACTTGCGGTGACCGAGCACACCCTTGATGCAGCGATGCACCAGCAGATCCGGGTAGCGGCGGATCGGTGAAGTGAAGTGAGCGTAGGCGTCGTAGGCGAGGCCGAAGTGACCGACGTTATCAGGGCTGTACTGGGCCTGCGATAGCGAGCGCAACAGCACCGTTTGCAGGAGTGCGAAGTCGGGTCGTGCGCGGATCGATTCGATGAGCCGCGCGTAGTCGGCGGCCGTCGGCTGATCGCCGCCACCCAGCGACAGTGCGCTCCCCGCGAGGAATTCGCGCAACGCCGCGAGCTTTTCCGGTGGCGGCCCCTCGTGAATGCGATAGAGCGTCGGTTGCTTGTGCTCGGCGAGGAAGTTGGCCGCGGAAACGTTCGCCGCGAGCATGCATTCCTCGATCAGCTTGTGCGCGTCGTTGCGCGGCGCCGGGACGATGCGCGTGATCTTGCCCTGCGCGTCGAACTCGAGTGTGAGCTCCGTGGTATCGAAGTCGATCGCGCCGCGCCGCTCGCGCGCTGCGGCGAGCACCTTGAAGAGCGCATAAAGGTGCTCGAGATGAGGAAGCAGCTCGCGCGTGTCGCGCTTGCGCGCGAGCTTGGGATCGCTCAGCCAGTCCCACACCTGCGTGTAGGTAAGACGGGCCCGCGAATGCATCACCGCCGGATAGAAGCGGTAGCTTCGCACCTCGCCGCGGTCATCGATGCGCATGTCGCACACCACGCACAGCCGGTCGACGTTGGGCTTGAGCGAGCACAGCTCGTTGGACAGCGCCTCGGGCAGCATCGGAATCACGCGGCGCGGGAAATAGACGCTGGTGCCGCGTTCGCGCGCATCGTTGTCGAGCGCGTCGGCATCGCGAACGTAGTGCGAGACATCCGCGATCGCGACCACGAGGCGAAAGTGTCCACCCTCGGGTTCGCAGTACACCGCGTCGTCGAAATCCTTCGCGGTCTCGCCGTCGATGGTCACCAGCGGCAAATCGGTGATGTCCTCGCGACCACGACGATCGGCTGGCCGGACCTCAGCGGGAAGCCGCGCGGCGTGGCGTTGCGCAGCCGCCGAGAACTCGAACGGCAAGTTGTGCTTGCGCAGCGCGATCTCAATCTCGATGCCCGCATCGGTCGCGCTGCCGAGCACTTCCTTGACACGCGCGATCGCCTCGCCGTGCTCGGTCGGCTGCTCGAGAATCTCGACGACGACGACTTGTCCGGGCTGCGCACCGCCGCGCTCCTCGGCGGGAATCAGGAAGTCCTGACTCAGGCGGCGGTTCTCGGCTTCGACGAAAAAGACGCCGCGCTCCTCGTAGAGACGGCCCACCACGTCGCGATTGGCGCGCTGCAGGACGTCGACGATGGCGCCTTCCGGACGCCCGCGACGATCGACGCCGGCGCGTCGCGCCGTCACGCGATCGCCGTGCAGGACCTTGTGCATCTCACGCGGACTCAGGAACAGGTCATCGCCGCCGTCGTCGGGAACGAGAAAGCCGAACCCGTCCGGATGTCCCTGCACGTTGCCGGTCACCAGACCGAGCTTCGCAACGATGCACAGCTCGCCCTTGCGGTTGATCAGCACATCGCCGGTGTGCTCGAGCGCTGCCACGCGCTCGAGCAGTGCGGGCTGGTCCTTGCGTTTGACGTGCAGCCGCTTCGCGAGCTCCTGCGGCGACAGCGGCACGCCGGCCGCCTCGAGCGTTTGGAGGATGACCGCGCGAGCCGGGACGCCATCGTTCGCGAGCGCATTCACGCCGCGCGCACGAGTGGCTTTCGATGCGTTGCGCGACTGGCCGTTTTTTGACAAGGGATGGCCCGTGTTCTAGAATGTTTGGTTCGATGCCCAGATGGCGGAATTGGTAGACGCACTAGGTTCAGGTCCTAGCGGTGGCAACACTGTGGAGGTTCGAGTCCTCTTCTGGGCACCACGCATCGCTTCGACAAAGCCCGCGCCTCGCGGGTTTTTTGTTGTTGCGCGCACTCGCTTTTTGAAACCGCGAATCCGCGTCGGTTCCGGTCCACGCTCCAAAGTGTAATCGCACGCGGTGCACGTTGATGCATCGCGCACGCTCCGCGCTCTTTCCAGGCTACTTCGTCGCGAGTCGTTGTGCGAGCGCCTCGGGACGCAGGTTGTCGTAAACCTCGAAGGGCTGGTGGATCCACGGGCTGTCGGCCAGGTATTCGACATGGAAGTCCGGTCTGAACACCGAGCAGGCCTTCCACCACAACACCGCTGTCCGCAGATCGCTGATGTGCGGAAAGCGGCGCGGCAGCTCCTTGTAGACCGCCGCCAGCGTGTGGCCCGAGTCGACCATGTCGTCGACCAGCAGCACGCGATCACCCAACCGTGGCTTGGTCATGGTCATGTGCTCGGCGATCACGAGCTCCCCGCGCGACGTGCCGGCGTCGGCGACATAGGAGTGCGTGGACAGGATCGCCAGCGGCATTTCGAATATGCGCGAGAGCACGTCGCCGACCCTCAAGCCCCCGCGCGCGATGCAGATGATCTGGTTGAACGGGTAGCCCGACCGGTGGACCGTGAACGCGAGGCGCTCGACCAGCGTGTTGTACTGGTCCCAGGTGACGTGCAGGCCGGGCGGCGCTGCGGCGGGCTGAGCGGTCAAGATTTCGAAGCGTCAGATCGACGAAGGAGCCGAGAATACAGCGAAATGCGGCGCCTGCGTGCCGCTTTGCGCACAACGGCAGCGGCTGTGGCCTGCGCATGTTATGCGCGCAGGCATTCATCTCGCACGCGCCTTATGCAATTGTTCCGCGCAAAGCGACGTGCCGCCCCTGGCTTTGCGCCTGACTCACCGTTGCGGCCCAAAGTATCGTGCGACCCGCGCTGCCCTCCGCTTTGGCGCACTGCGTACCGCGTCGCGAAACTTTGGGCCGTTTACCCAAACGGGTGATGCATCAGAATCGTCTCATCGCGATCCGGTCCGGTGGACACCATCGCGATCGGAACGCCGGTGAGCGCTTCGACGCGACGCAGGTAGGCTCGTGCATTGGCCGGCAGCGCGTCGAAAGTGCGCGCGCCCACCGTGCTCTCCTGCCAGCCTGGCAACGTCTCGTAGATCGGAACGCAGCGGCCGACCGCGTCCGCGCCGGTGGGCAGCAGCTCGAGTGGCTTGCCGTCGACGCTGTAGCGCACGCCGATGCGGATCTGCTCGAGACCGTCCAGCACGTCGAGCTTGGTGATGCACATACCGTCGACCCCGTTGAGCTCGAAGGAGCGCCGTAGCGCCGCGACGTCGAGCCAACCGCAGCGGCGCGGACGGCCGGTGACGGATCCGAATTCGTTGCCGCGCTTGGCAAGCCGCGCACCGATGTCGTCGGTGAGTTCGGTGGGAAACGGCCCGGTGCCCACGCGCGTCGCGTACGCCTTGACGATGCCGAGCACGTAGTCGAGGTTCTGCGGCCCGATGCCGCTGCCGCTCGCGGCCGCGCCGGCAAGGCAATTGGAGCTCGTGACGTACGGATAGGTCCCGTGATCGACGTCGAGCAGCGCGCCTTGGGCGCCTTCGAACAGCAGCGAATCGCCGCGCGACCGTGCCTGATGGAGGAGGCCCGCGACGTCGGCGATCATCGGTGAAATGGCTTCGGCAAGCTTCAATGCCTCGTCACGCATCGGCTCGAACGCCACCGGCGGGCGACGGTAATAGTTCTCGAGGATGAAGTTGTGGTATTCGGTGAGGCGTGCGAGCTTTTCGCCGAAGCGCACCGGATCGAGCAGGTCCTGCACGCGCATCGCGCGACGCGCGATCTTGTCCTCGTATGCGGGACCGATACCGCGACCGGTGGTGCCGATCTTGGTGTCGCCCATCATCGCCTCGCGCGCCTGATCGAGCGCGACATGGAGCGGGAGCACGAGCGGGCAAGCCGGGGAGATGCGCAGGCGCGAGCGCAATTCGACGCCTGCAGCTTCGAGCTCCTCGATCTCCTGCATGAGGGCCCACGGGGAGAGCACCACGCCGTTGCCGATGTAGATCGCGACACCGGGATGCAGCACGCCGGATGGAATGAGGCGCAGCACGGTGCGCCGCCCGCTGATGACCAGCGTGTGACCCGCGTTGTGACCGCCCTGGAAGCGCACCACGCCTTGGGCGCTTTCGGTGAGCCAGTCGACGATCTTCCCTTTGCCTTCGTCGCCCCACTGGGTGCCGATGACGACTACGTTTTTGCCCATGGTGTGCGTGTCGCGAATGTAGTGGAACAAAAGGCGGGGCTTGGGATCAGGGGGTGGGGACTAGCTTGCCTTCGATGGAATGACTGCAGTGTTGGAGGCGGCGTTGGAACGACCGCACGCGAGTCCCCGGTCCCTAGCCCCCGACCCCGCTTCTCGATTCGCTACGTGCAACAACAGTAGCAAGTTGCCGCAAATCGAGCGTGAACCCCGTCGCGGGCCGTGCGCGGCCGAACGCCTTGCCTATGCCGTCGTAGCGGCCGCCGTTGCCGACCGGGCTCGCCTCACCCGCGACGTAAGCGGCGAAAATCGCGCCGTTCTGATAATGGTAGCCGCGCAGGTCCCCCAGATCGATCGAGATCCCGGCAACTCGCGTCGCCGCCTGGTGTGCAACGCGTTCGAGCGCCGTGAGCGCCTGTGCGATCGATGGCGTATCGGGCAGGCGCTCGCGCGCGTTGCGCAATACTTCATCGGCCGGTCCGTACATCGCCGGCAACGCGGCGAACGCATCGCGCCACACCGCGGGCAGGCGCGTGCAGAGCGATGCAACCGCCGGCGCGTCCTTGATGCTGAGGGCTTCGAACAGGTCGTTGTCGTCGACATGACCGGCGATGCCCGCGCCTTCCGCGAGCGCGCGATACACGCCGATGTGGCCCAGATCGAGATGCAGCTCGCGCAGGCCCGCTGCTTCCAGCGAAGACAGCAGCAACGCGATCACTTCGCTGTCGCCTGCGATGCCCGGTTCGCCGAACAGCTCGGCCCCCACCTGGATCACTTCGCGCGCGGCGCCGGGCCCCGTGGCCACAGTGCGCAGGACGCTCCCGGCGTAGCACAGCCGCGTGACGCCGGGCACGTTGAGCAGGTGCGCATCGATGCGGGCGACCTGCGGTGTGATGTCCGCACGCACGCCGAGCAGATGTCCCGACATCGGGTCCGCGATCTTGAACGTCTGCAGCTCCAGATCGCGACCGCTGCCGGTCAGCAACGACTCGAGGTGCTCGATCAGCGGCGGACGCACGAGGCGATAGCCGTGCGCCCTGAAATGGTCCAGAAGCGTGCGACGAAGCGCCTCGAGGCGTGCCGCCTCGTCGGGCAGCACGTCGTCGATCGCCTCGGGCAGGACCCACTTACGCATATTGCAGCAACGCGTAGCCGACGGCACCCAGCACGATGGCCGCCAGGCCGATGAAGCGCAGCTGGCCGTCGGTGAGCTCGAGCATGCGGCGGAACGTCTCGCGCCACACGCGAGGTGCGAGCAGCGGCAGCAGTCCTTCGATGATCATGACGAGCGCGAGCGCTGTCCAGAGCGTGTCGGCCACGGCTTGCTTCGGCGCGGTCGGAAGGGGTTGGGAGCGGCGGCTATTTCGCCGGCGCACGCGGCGCACGACCCGCATCGTACTGCTTGAAGTACTGGAAGAACTCCGAGCTCGGGTCGAGCACCAGCACGTCGGTCTTGCTGCGGAAGGTCGACTTGTACGCTTCGAGGCTGCGATAGAACTTGTAGAACTCCTCGTTCTGGCCGTAGGCGCTCGCGTAGATCGCGGAGGCCTTGGCGTCGCCTTCACCCTTGATCTTCTGCGCCGTGCGATACGCGTCGGCGAGGATCACCTGGCGCTGGCGATCCGCGTCGGCGCGGATCTTCTCCGATTCGGCCCCGCCGAGGGAACGCAACTCGTTCGCCACGCGCCGGCGCTCCGATTCCATGCGCTGGTACACCTGTCCGGTCACATCCGGCGGCAGTTCGACGCGGCGCAGCCGCACATCGACCACCTCGACCCCGATCGACTTCGCGTCGACGTTCGCCTTTTGCAGCGTGCCGGTGGTGATCTTGTCGCGCCCGGCCGAGATCGCGTCGTTCACCGTCTGCTTGTTGAATTCCTCGGCGAGGTTGGCGCGCACGTTTTGCAGCAGCCGTCGCCGCGCCGCTTCCTCGTCGCCCTGCTGCACCGAGATGTAGTACTGCTTGACGTCGGTGATGCGCCACAGGACGTAGAAGTCGACCAGCAGAGGCTTCTTCTCGGACGTGGTCATGCGGTCCGATTCGGGATTGTCGAGCGTGAGCGTCTGCTTGTCGAAGAAGCGCACGTTCTGTACCAGCGGCAGCTTGAAGTACAGGCCGGCTTGCGCCTGCGTATCGACGATCTCGCCGAGCTGGAACTTGATCGCGTACTTGCGCTGGTCGACGGTATAGACGCATTGCGACGCCACCAGCAGTAGCGCGACGATGACCGCAAGGATGGGGGCGGTGAAGCGCATGGTCATCGCTCTACCGGATGTCGCGGTTGCGCAGCGCGTCGCGCGAGCGCCCCGGATCGCCGGTCACGTTCACGTCGGGCGTGCTCGCGGGCCGCGTTGCGGTCAGATCGCCGCTGGTGTTCGGCGCCGCAGCAGCGGCGGCGGCTGCCGCCTGCTGCATCAGCTTGTCGAGCGGCAGGCTCAGAAGGTTGTTCGACCCGCGCTGGTCGACCAGCACCTTGCTCGAGTTGCCGAGCACCGATTGCATCATGTCGAGATACAGACGGTCGCGCGTGACCGACGGCGCCTTCTGGTATTCGGTGAGAATCGAACGGAACCGCGACGCATCGCCTTCCGCGCGCTGGACCACCTCGGTCTGGTAGCCGTTCGCTTCCTCGAGCAGGCGCGATGCGGTGCCGCGGGCGCGCGGAATGACGTCGTTCGCATACGCCTGCGCTTCGTTCTTCAGGCGCTCGCGGTCCTGACCGGCCTTCACCGCGTCGTCGAACGCCGCCTGGACCTTGTCGGGCGGCTGCACGCTCTGCAGCGTGACCTTCTGCACCGCGACACCGGTGGCATAGCGGTCGAGCATCTGCTGCAGCAATTGCTCGGTCTGCTTGGCGATCTGCTCGCGGCCCTCGTAGAGCACGAAGTCCATGTTGTTCTTGCCGACGACCTCGCGAATGGCCGACTCTGCCGCGAACGCGACCATCAGGTCGGGCTTGCGGTTGTTGAAGACGTACGCTTCCGCGTTCTTGAGGTTGTACTGGACCGCGAACTGGATGTCGGTGATGTTCTCGTCGTTGGTCAGCATCACCGCTTCCTTGTCCATCTTGTTCTTCGGCGTGTTGCGGTAGCCGATCTCGATGGTTTTCACCTGCGAGAAGTCGACCAGTTCGACCGACTCGACGGGGAAGGGCAGGTGCCAGCGCGGCCCGGGCTGCGTGGTCTCGGTGTACTTGCCGAAGCGCGTGACCACGCCGCGGCGGCCTTCGTCGACGATGTAGAAGCCGCTCGCGAACCACACCACCAGGATCAGCAGGATGAACAAGCCGACTCCGCCCAGCGGCAGGCCGCTGCGCTGGCGTGGCGGCGGCACGTCGTCTCCACCGCGCCGCCCGAGGATCTCGTTCATGCGGCGGTTCACGTTGCGCCAGATCTCGTCGAGATCGGGCGGGCCGCTGCTCTGGCCACGCTTGCCCCATTGCGGATCGTTGAGCGACATGAACGTGCGGCCTTACGAAGCGTGCGGACCGAGTGAACGAGAAAGTGGTCGGGAACTGCGCGGGGGCGCCGGCGACCTAGGAGAACGGCGACCTAGGAAATGGCCGGCGCAGCCGGCTCCTGAAGGGTTGGAGGCGCCGTCACGAGCGCCAGGCGCTCGGCGAGCGCGGCGCGCAACGCGTCGCAGCCTTCGCCGGTCAACGCGCTCACCCGAACGGTCGCGATGGTACCACAGCCGTCGCGCTCCACCCCGGGGACCAGCCCTGCGAGATCGCACTTGTTCAGCACGCGAAGCTGCGGCAGGTCCGCGGCGCCGATCTGCTCCAGCACCGCGTCGACCGCGGCGACCTGCTCGTCGCGGTCGGGCGCGCTGGCATCGATCACATGCAACAGCAGGTCGGATTCGGCGGCTTCGGCGAGCGTCGCGCGGAACGCCGCGATCAGATCGTGCGGCAGCTCGCGGATGAAGCCGACGGTGTCGGAGAGCACCACCGCTTCGTCCCCGGGTAGGTCGATGCGCCGCAGCGTCGTGTCGAGCGTCGCGAACAGCTGGTTCGCGGCATGCACCTTCGCGCCGGTGAGGCGGTTGAACAGTGTCGACTTGCCGGCGTTGGTGTACCCCACGAGTGCCAGGGTTCGCACGCGCGCGCGATGGCGCGTACGACTCTGCGTGGCGCGACTCACACCGATGCGCCGCAAGCGCTCGCCGAGGATCTTGATGCGCTGGCCGATCAGCCGCCGGTCGGTTTCGAGCTGCGTCTCGCCCGGACCGCGCAATCCGATGCCGCCCTTTTGCCGTTCCAGGTGAGTCCAGCCGCCGACCAGCCGCGTTGCCATGTGACGGAGCTGAGCGAGCTCGACTTGCAGCTTGCCTTCGGCGCTGCGCGCACGCTGCGCGAAGATGTCGAGGATCAGCGTCACCCGATCGATCACGCGACATTCGAGCGCCTGCTCGAGGTTGCGCTGCTGCACACCCGACAGGACGTGATCGAAGATCACCAGCGTCGCATCGGCATCGCGTCGCGCCGCGGCGATCTCCTCGACCTTGCCGCGGCCGGCGAACAGCGCCGCGTCGGGCCGGGTGCGACGACCCGAGATGGTCGTCACGATGCGCGCGCCAGCCGAAGCCGCGAGCGCGCTCATCTCGGACAAGCGCGCGGAACGATCGCCGCGCCCGAAATCGAGCGCGACGACGATCGCCCGGTCTCCCTTGGAGAGCGGCTCAGGCATGCAGTAGGCAAGCGCCGCGCGGGGCGGCGACGGTCGCGGCGGGGCGGCCGTCGCGGGAGACGCGCCGGCCAGGGTGATTCATCAAGCGCTGGTCAGCTTTCGGCTTCGTGGGTCTGATTGTGATGCGGCATCGCGACCGGGCGCGATGGCACCACAGTGGAGATGGCGTGCTTGTACACCATCTGCGTAACGGTGTTCTTGAGCAGGACGACGTACTGGTCGAACGACTCGATCTGTCCCTGCAGCTTGATGCCGTTGACGAGATAGATCGACACCTGCACGTGCTCCTTGCGCAGCGTGTTCAGGAACGGGTCTTGTAGCATTTGCCCTTTGTTGCTCATTGGCGAGCTCCGCGCTTTTTAAGGTCCGCACCTTCCCGCGGGGGCAAGCGTCCTCGCGCAAGGCGCCTACCGGAGAAAATCACCCCAGGGTCTAGCGGCGTGCGGCGGATTCCGCATAGGGGTTGACGCCTGTCTTGAATTGTATCCTAAGCGGCGTACCACGCAGTTGGAACGTGTCCCGCAGGAAATGTTCCAGGTAGCGCCGGTAGGCCGCGGGCACATGGTGGAGCGCCGACCCGTGGATCACCACCAGGGGCGGATTCACCCCGCCCTGATGCGCGTAACGCAGCTTCGGACGCACCATGCCGGCGCGGGGCGGCTGCTGGCGCGCCACAGCCTCCTGCAGCGCGCGCGTCAGCCGCGGCGTGGAAAGCTTGGCCATCGCCGCGGTGTAGGACTGATCGATCGCTTGCATCAGCGCGTCCACCCCGCGCGCCTCGCGCGCCGAGATGAAATGCTGCGAGGCGAAATCGAGGAACGCGAGCTTGCGCGAAAGGTCGCGCTTGACCCGCTCGCGTCCTTCGAGGTCCACGGCATCCCATTTGTTGATGCCGACCACCAGAGCGCGCCCGGCCTCGAGGATGTGTCCGGCCAGATGCGTGTCCTGCTCGGTGATGCCACCCTGCGCATCGAGCAGCAGGATCACCACGTTGGCGTCCTCGATCGCCTGCAGCGTCTTGATCACCGAGAACTTCTCGATCGGAGCGTCGACCTTGCCACGGCGTCGCACACCCGCGGTGTCGATCAGCGTATACGCCTTGCCGTCGCGCTCGAAGTCGAGGTAGATCGCGTCGCGCGTGGTGCCCGGCTCGTCGAACGCGATGACACGCTCCTCGCCAAGCAGCGTGTTCACCAGCGTCGACTTGCCGACGTTGGGACGGCCGACCACCGCCACCTTGACGCGCTTGCGCTCATCGACGTCCGCTTCGGGCGCTGACTCGAGCGCCGGAATGCCTTCCAGCACGACGTCGATCATCTCGCGGACGTTCTCGCCGTGCGCGGCGGAGATGGGCAACGGATCACCCACGCCGAGCTCGTGGAATTCAGCGACGGCGCGCGCCGCTTCGAGGCCTTCGGCCTTGTTGACGACCAGCGTGACGGGGCGGCCCGAGCGCCGCAGCAGGTCCGCGATCGCGTGATCCTGGGGGGCGACTCCGCTGCGCGCATCGACGATGAATATGACGGCGTCGGACTCGGCGATCGCCGCTTTGGCCTGGCGCGCCATCTGGTGCAGGATGCCGGAAGTCGCGACGGGCTCGAATCCGCCGGTGTCGACCACCAGGTAATCGCGATCGCCGTGACGCGCACGACCGAAGTGACGATCGCGCGTGAGTCCAGGCTCATCGAACACCAGCGCGTCGCGGGTGCGCGTCAGCCGATTGAACAGCGTCGACTTGCCGACGTTGGGACGCCCTACGATGGCGATGGTGGGCAGCATGGTGTGAACGGGCCAAAGTTTCGCGATCCGCATGCGGATCGCACGATACTTTGGCCCGGATTATCGACCACGAACGGCTTGTGGCGGCCCTGCGCCGTTCGCGTAGCTGAAGCTACCGAAAACCGAGCGCGACGCGCAGCATCGTCGCGAGGTCGTCACTTCGCCCCGACCGCAAACACGCCGCCGCGGTCCGATTGCCACACGATGCCGTCGCCGAGCCGCGCGGGCTGTGCGGTGGGAGCGGAGCCATCGGTCGCAAGTCGTCCGACATAGCGTCCATCGTCGCGGGACAGCAGATGCAGATAGCCTTCGACATCGACCACGCCCACGTAAGGACCGATGATCTGCGGACCGCCGACGCGACGCTGTGCGAGCACATCCTGTTTCCAGACCGACGCGCCGTTGCTGCGGTCGAGCGCGTGCACGTTGCCGCGGTCATCGGTCAGGTACACGTTGCGATCGTCGGCGGTGAGTCCGGCGAGGCTCGACAAATCGCGCGACCAGATGATGTTGCCGCGCACGATCTCGAAGCACGCAACGTGCCCCTGATAAGCGGCGGCACATGCGGTCTTGTCGTCGACCAGCGGCAGGCTGGTGACATCGGCAATGCGTTCGAGCTCGGTCGCTCCCTTCGGAACCGACACGGTGACATCCCACCCGACCGTCCCGTTGTCGCTGTCGATCGCGAGCAAGTGACCGCCCGACGTGCCGATGAATAGCGCGCCGCGGCGAACCACTCCGCCGGCGGTATTGCGCACGATCAGCGGTGGGTTGGTGCGCTGATAGACCCATTTGGTCTTGCCATCGGCGGGTGCCAGACCATAGATGCGTCCGTCGTTCGAGAACACCAGCACCACGGTGTCGGTCACTTGCGGCGGGGCCACGACCTCGCTCGACACGTGTGCGGTCCAGCGCTCCTTGCCGGCTTCGTCGAGTGCGATCACATCGGCCTTGTCGGTGCCCACGACGACGGTCTTGCCGTCGGCGCCGGGGCCGGCCGAGAGCTTGCGTCCGACGTTCACCGACCATGCCGTCTTGCCGCTCGTGCCATCGATGCGCGCCACGGTGCCGTCGGGTGCCGCCACGAACACCGAGCCATCGGTGACCGCCGGTGCGAATCCCGCGGAGGCCTTGGGCATGCTCGCTTGCCAGCGCAATTGCGGCGTCACTTCGCCCTTGAGTTCGGGCAATGGTCCCGGCTTGTTGCTCTTGCCGAACAGCCAATCGAACGACGGCGGGGGAATGCTCGGAATCCACGACGTGAGCGAAGACAGCGACGGCGTGTTCATCGTCGTCGAGCATCCGGCGAGCGAAAGCGCGCACGCTGTCGCCAGCGCCCAACTGGCGAGGCGCGGTGAGCGTTGGGCGGCGGTCGATGCGAAGCGCGTGCAGCGAAGCGAGCGCGGACTCATGGCTTCGCGGCGGGCGATGCGGGAGGCTGTGTCGCCGCGCTGCCGGCAGGCGGTTGCGTCTGCGGAGCCGCAGCAGGCATGGGCGGCGTCGCCTGCGCGGTCTTCGCGCCTGCGCTGCTTCCTCCAAGTGCCGAGCCCGAAATACCCGCGGCACCGCCGACTGCGTCGAGCTTCACTTGCACGTAGGCGTGATAGGGCGACTTCGCATCGATCTTGGCAAGGGCGTCCTGATACGCCGCGCGGGCATCGGCCTGCTTGCCTGCCGCGGTGAGGATGTCGCCGCGCAGGTCGGCGAACACGCCATCGAAAGCATCGGGGTGCTTCGCATCGAGCGTTTGCAGCGCAGCGTCGTACTGCTTGTCGTCGAACTGCATCTGCGCCAGGCGATAGCGCGCGATGGCCTTGAGCTCCTCTTCATCGGCGTGATCGATCACCCAGGCGAACTGCGTCTTCGCACCCGCCCGATCGCCGGCGTCGTAGAGCATCCGCGCGTACAGCAGCGCCGCTCGTGGTGCATAACCGGTGCTCGCGTAACGATCGGCGAGCTCCGCCATCGCATCGCGGGCCTTGGGCGGTTCGTTCTTGCGCGCCGCTTCGCTGACCGCGGAATACAACACCGAAGCCTGCTCGGCACGATGCCCGGTCCACCAGCGGTAAGCCTGGACGCCGAGGACCAGCAGGCAGGCCAGGACGATGCCGGTGGTGATGGCGCCGCCGTAGCGGTCCCAGAACGCCTTCAGATCCTCGAGCTTGTCCTGCTCTTCGAGATCGTAAGCAGCCATGAAATCGAACTCTCCTTTAATTCCCGCGCGCGGCGAGGCGCGCGGCGAGCGCGCCGGCGGGCAGCGTGAGCTGCGAGCCGTCGCGCAAATCCTTGAGCGAGACCGTGCCTGCGGCCGCTTCGTCGTCACCGACGATCAGCGCGTGGCGTGCGCCGCTCGCGTCGGCTCTTTTCATCTGTGCCTTGAAGCTGCCAGCCCCGGCGTGCATCACGATGGCAAGCCCCGCGTCGCGCAAAGTCTCGGCGACCCGACGCGCATGCGCGCCGGCTGCCTCGCCGACATGAACGACATACGCGTCGGGCGTCGCCTGCGCCGTCGCACCCTGCTCACGCATCAGCAGGATCATGCGCTCGATGCCGATGGCGAAGCCGCACGCCGGCGTCGCGTCGCCGCCGAGCTCCGCGAACAAGCCGTCGTAACGACCGCCGCCGGCGACGGTCCCTTGCGCGCCCAGCGCGTCGGTGACCCATTCGAACACGGTGCGATTGTAATAGTCGAGCCCGCGGACCAGCCGCGGATCGACCACATAGCGGATGCCGGCGTCGGTCAGCAACTGCTGAAGGCCATCGAAATGACCTCGCGATGCGGAGTCGTGAACGAAGTCGAGCAGCTTGGGCGCCTGCTCGATCATGTCCTGCATCGCCGGGTTCTTGCTGTCGAGGATGCGCAGCGGATTGCTGTGCAGGCGCCGGCGCGCATCGTCGTCGAGAAGCTGCACATGCCGCTCGAAGTACGCGATGAGCGCGTGGCGATGCGCTTGTCGCTCGGGCGCGTCGCCGATCGAGTTGATGTGCAGATCGATGCCGGTAAGCCCGAGCGCGCGCCACAAGCGCGCCAGCATCACGATCTGCTCGGCATCGACGTCGGGTCCGTCGAAGCCGAGCGCCTCCACGTCGAGTTGGTAGAACTGGCGGTAGCGGCCCTTCTGCGGACGCTCGTGGCGGAAGATCGGTCCCGTGGTCCACACGCGCTGCGGCTTGCCGTAGGTGAGGTGATGCTCGATCGCCGCACGGACGATACCGGCGGTGGCTTCCGGACGCAGAGTGAGGCTCTCGCCGTTGAGCCGGTCCTCGAAGGTGTACATCTCCTTCTCGACGATGTCGGTGGCCTCGCCGATGCCGCGCACGAACAACGCGGTCGGCTCGACCAGCGGGACGCGCATATTGCGATATCCGTATTGCGCGAACACCGTGCGCGCCGTGTCCTCGAGTCGCTGCCACAACGGCGCCTCGTCGGGAAGCACGTCGTTCATGCCGCGCACCGCGCGCAGGGGTTGCTTGCGCGCGTTCTCGGAGGGCTTGTCCGCTTCGCTGCGCGATGCGGGCGTGGGGGCTGCTGACATGTTGTTCTTCAGGCGGCCGTGTCGCTCGCGACCGCGTCACAGGGCTGCCAGGTTCGCTTCACTTGAGGGTGAGCCGCGCGACGTTCCCGCGCTGCTGTGCGGCGAGATCGACGGGTTGCCCTTTGAAAGTCACGCTCACCGCATCGACCTTGCCGACGACGATTTCGAGCGGCGGGATGCCGCTGACCGATTGCCGCGTTCCCGGCGCCCCGGTGGTCACGAGCAGGACGTTGCCGCTGTGGTCCCGCACTTCGATCCATGAAGCGCCGCGAAAGTCGACGGTCAGGACCGCTGCGCTGGCTGCGTCCGCGGTTGCGCCGCCGGGCTGAGCAACAGCATTCGGACCCGGTGCCGTTGCGCCTGGCACGGACTCGGGCTGAGTCGTGGCAGCGGGCGCGGGCGCCGAATCCTGCAACACCCGAGGTGCGCTGCTCGACTGTACGTCGACGGGGTTGGGCAGCGAGCTGGTCGTTGTCGCGGGTGCGCTGGCCGGCGTCGAAGGAGCTTGCGGCGTCTCTTCCTGCGTTTTGCTTGGCGCTGCCGGCTCGCGACTGAGGAAGCGACGCGCATCGGAGGAGGGACGACTCAACTCGTAGAACGCGGCCACTCCGACGATGGCGACGAGCACGAGCGGTATCAGCCAGCGCGCGGGCGAGGGCTTGCGCGCGCTCTCCGCGGGAAGCTCGCCCATGCGGCGCGGTCCCGGGCCGAGCGTCGGACGGTCGAGCGCACGCGAGGACTCGCTGGCGTCGGGAAGCATCGCGACCAGCGCTTCGGGATCGAGGTGCAGGTAACGCGCGTAGTTGCGGACGAACCCGCGCACGAACGTCCGGCCGGGCAGCTTCGCGTAGTCGTCCTCCTCGAGCGCCTGTACCTGGCGCGGCGCGAGCTTGAGCTGCTGCGCGACGTCGTCGAGCGAAAGCCCGGCGGCCTCGCGCGCGGCGCGCAACTCCGCACCCGGCGACGCAGCCGGTGCATCGGGCGGAGTGCTGACTTCGTCGTTCACTCGCAGGTCCCCGAAGCGATGGCCTTCGCCTCGGCCGATTCCGGATAACGGTTGCGCAGCTGAGTCGTGTACGAAGTCTCGGCGCCCTTGTCGCCGTCCCTGCGCTCGAGGCACATGCCGAGGTAGAGAGCATCAGGCGGCGGATTGGCCTGTTGCATCACCATGCGCATGTAGCCGCGCGCCTCGCGCCAGTTGGATTGCTTGTATTTGATGAATGCCAGGTTGTAGGCCGCGACCGGGTTGTTGGGCGACACGGTCAGCGCGCGGCGCAGATAGTCTTCCGCGCGCGCCTGGTCGCCCATGGCGAGGCTGCACTTGCCGGCGTTGATCAGCGCGATCTCGGGCGTCTTGTACAAAGGATCGCGCACCACCGCGTCGAACTCGGGCAACGCTTCGGCGTAACGGCCGCGAGCGCATAGGAACGCGCCCCAGTTGTGCCGGATCTCGGAATCGGTGGGCGCGAGCGCGAGCGCATGCCGGAAACTGTCGTCGGCCTTGGCCGGTTCGCCGATGAACGCGTACACCAGCCCGAAGATGTTGTAGATCTTCGGATAACCGGGATAGAGCTTCTGCGCCTCGTTCAGCTCTTCGAGGGCGATGTCCATCCGGCCGCGCTCGTAGTACCCGGCCGCGAGGTCGGTCTTGATGATCGCGCGCTGCTGCGGAGTCGCTTCCTGCGCCTTGACCGGCGGAGGCGGCTCGGGTTGCGGCGGCGGCGCGTTGCCGTCGGCCATGAACGGATTCTTGCCGGCGCACGCGGTCAGCAGCAACGCGAGCAGCGCGGGGCATACAAAGTTCGGCAAACGCATGCGGGGTCCTTCGCGGGGGTCAGCGCGCCGCTACGACGGCAATGCGGCTGCGCAGCCGCCGCCTGGTCCTGTCCTGCACCTGTCCCGCGAGCTGACCGCACGCCGCGTCGATGTCGTCGCCGCGCGTCTTGCGGATGGTCGTCACGACGCCCGCATCCATCAGAATCTGCGAGAAACGCTTGATCTGCTCGTTCTTCGAACGCAGCAGACCCGATTCCG
>DATKLH010000004.1:0-5467 GCA_035542515.1 Casimicrobiaceae bacterium | reverse complement strand
GAGCTCGTGGATCATCACCTGCGCCATCGCGGCAAGCGCGATGCCGAGCAGAAAAAGCCAGCTCACGAGCCATGCCTGGAAGAAGGCTCGTGGATCGGCCACTGCGCCGACAATGCTTGCGGCAAGGGCGATCGCGCCGATGATTGCCGCGCGAAGAGCCATGGACGGCGTTGACCGCATCGCGCGCATCATCGCGGCGGCTCCTGGCTTTGCGACGCAGCGTCGGGGAGCGCGCCGAGCCGCGCCTGCTGAGCCGGATCGAGGGCCGTGACCGTTGCATGCTGGCTCAATTGGAGCGCCCGGATGTAGGCGATGATCGCGAGTCGATCCTCCGGCTCGATGCGCGTTGCATACGAATACATCGCACCGTATCCCTGGGTGATCACCGCGTAGAAATGCTGGTCGCTCGCCGCGCGCATTTCATCGGTGTGGAACGACGGAGGATGCGGAAAGCCGCGCCGCGCCACCATGCCGTCGCCGTCGCCGGCGATGCTGTGGCATGGCGAGCAGAAGATGTCGAAGCGTTCGCGTCCGCGCGCGAGCAACGCCGGCGTCGGTGTCGGCATTCGAATCGATGCCGCGGCTTTGCGCTCGCCGCTCGCGTTGGTACGCAGCGTGTCGCGCACCGTGTCGAGCGGTTCGATGCTCGGCTCCGGCGAGAGTGCGCCAAGACGTCCGCTCGTCGTGCCCGCGAAGGTCCCGCCGCTGCGAGCGACGGTGCCGTCGACCGGGTCGCGCGAGGCGCGTCCGTCGGGCCATAGCGAGCTCGTCGCGAGGGGCTTGTACCGCGGCTGGTCGTACATGTCGCGGAACGTGCGCTCGCAACCGCCAAGCGCCAGCAATGCGAGCAACAGGAAAGCCGCCCTGGTCATGCGGGCACTTCGATGATGCGCAGCGGTTGCAACGCCTCGAGGTCCGTGCGCGTCCGCTCCGGATCGAACGCGGGGTCGGTCGCCCGGATGCTCAGGAAGAAGCGGTTGCGCGAGGCGAGGTCGAAGTCGGCTGCATTGAAGATCGGGTGATGCAGGCGGGGCAGGCCGTTCAGAACCAGCATGCCGATGAAGCATGCGAGCGCGGCGCCGAGGATGGTGATCTCGAATGTCGGCGGCACGAACACCGGCCAGCTGTTCAACGGCCGGCCGCCTGCATTGATCGGGTAATCGATCACCGCGGAATACCACTGCAGGAAATAGATGCCCGCTCCCCCCGCGATTCCGCCGATCAATGTGAACAACGCGACGCGGTTGCGACGAAATCCGAGCGCCTCGGCGAGGCCATCCACGGCGTACGGCGCGTAGGCATCGACATCGCGATAGCGCGCAGCGCAGTTGCGCGCAGCGTCGAGCAGCGTATCCGGATTCGCGAACTCCGCGAGCAGTGCATAGGGCTGCGCGGTTTTCATGATGCACCCAGGGGCTCGGACTGCGCTTCCTTGCGCAGCTCGGCCATCGAGATCGCGGGCAGGAATCTGAGGAAGAGCAGGAACAGCAACGCGAACGCCCCGATCGATCCGGCCAGGGTGGCGAGATCCCAGAAGGTGGGCGCGTAGAGATGCCACGACGATGGAAGGAAGTCGTGCGCGAGGCTTTGCACGATGATCACGAAGCGCTCGAGCCACATCCCCACCAGCACCACCAGGCCGACGACGAAAAGGGCGATGGGTCGATGCCGGATCCGCGACGACCATAGCGCCTGCGGGACCACGACGTTGCACAGCACCACCGACCAGGTCAGCGGCGCGTAGACGCCGGAATAGCGGTCGGCGATCACCGCGATCTCGAAGCGGTCGGCGCTGTAGAACGCCGTGAACGCTTCCACCAGGTAGCTGTAGGTGACGAGCAATCCGGTCACGAGCATCAGCGTGCCCATCCGCGCCAGATGGTCGCGGGTGATGAACTCCTCCAGCCTGAACGCCGCCCGCATCGGCACGGCAAGCACGAGGGCCATCGCGAAGCCCGAATAGAGCGCGCCGGCGACGAAGTACGGCGGGAAGATGGTCGAATGCCAGCCGGGAACGAGCCCGAACGCGAAGTCGAGGGACACGACGCTGTGCACCGAGATGACCAACGGCGTCGCGAGTCCGGCCATGAGCAAATAGGCGGTGTCGTAGCGATGCCACTGGCGTGCCTCGCCGCGCCAGCCGAGGGCTAGCAGGCCGTATACGATCTGCCTCCCGCGCGTGCGCGCACGGTCGCGCAGCGTCGCCAGGTCGGGAAGCAGTCCCATGTACCAGAACAGGACCGACACGACGATGTAGGTGCCGATCGCGAAGATGTCCCAGATCAGCGGGCTGCGCCATTGCGGCCACACGTTCATGACGTCCGGATACGGGATCAGCCAGTAGAAGAACCACGGGCGACCCAGGTGCAGGATCGGCATCATTCCCGCCATTGCGACGGCGAAGATCGTCATTGCCTCGGCGAAACGGTTGATCGATGTGCGCCAGTGCTGCCGCAGCAACAGCAGGAAGGCCGATATGAACGTGCCCGCGTGCCCGATGCCCACCCACCAGACGAAGTTGGTGATCGCGAACGCCCAGGCCACCGGTTGGTTGAGGCCCCAGATGCCGACGCCCTTCGCGAAGAGGTAGCTGATCGCGACCAGCAGCAGGATCGTGAGCGCCGAGGCAACCGCGAGCCCGACCGCGAAGCCCCAATGCATCGGCCGTGCGAGCACCAGGCCGGCGATCTTGTCGGTGATGATCGCGCCGGTGTAGCGCGGACCGGAACTCACGGCGACTGCGGCGTCGGCGGGCACGTTCTCAACCCTCGCCGAGCTGCGGCGCGCGATGCGTGACCCGGGCGAGGTAGGTGGTTCGCGGTCGCGTGTTCAATTCCGCGAGCAACGTGTAGTCGAGCGGCGATCGCCTGCGGCGGTTGATCTCGCTCGCGGGATCATTGAGATCGCCGAAGACGATGGCGCGCGTGGGACATGCCGCCTGGCATGCCGTCACCACCTCGCCGTCCCGCAGTCGCCGATTGTCGCGGTCCGCGCCGATCTTCGCGGCGGTGATGCGCTGCAGGCAGTAGTTGCACTTTTCCATGACGCCGCGCATGCGCACCGTGACTTCGGGATTGCGTTGTGCATCGAGGGTCGGCTCGTCCCTGGCGTATTGCAGGAAGTTGAAGCGGCGCACCTTGTAGGGGCAGTTGTTCGAGCAGAAGCGCGTCCCCACGCAGCGGTTGTAAACCTGCACATTGATGCCTTGCGCATCGTGAACCGAGGCCTCCACCGGGCACACGACCTCGCAGGGCGCGTGCTCGCACTGCATGCAGGGGACGGGTTGGAACACCGTGTGCGGGTTGTCGACCGTTCCCTCGTAATAGCGATCGACGCGGATCCAGTGCATCTCCCGTCCGTTGAGGACCTCGTCGCGCCCGACGACCGGGATGTTGTTCTCGGCCTGGCAGGCGATCGTGCAGGTTCCGCAGCCGATGCAAGCCGACAGATCGATGCTCATCGCCCACGCATAGGGCCCTTGCGGCGGCGATGCGTACAACGTCCGATGCTCGCGCTCGCTCGGGTCGCTGCAGGTCTGCGTTGTACATGCGGCCGCCTGTGTCGCCGACAACGATCGCACGAGGTCGCGGCCTTCCATGCGCGAGTGCGTCTGCGTGGACGCGAGCGCGTGACGGCGTCCTGTCCTGGCCAACGAAACGCCGTTCGCATGACCGAGGTCGGTGCTGGTGCGCAGCGGGTACGCGTCGGTACCGGCGCCTGCAGCGACGTTGCCTGCGTGGGTGCGACCGTAGCCGAGCGCGAGCGTTACGGACCCGTCGGGCACGCCCGGCGTGATCCACACCGCTGCGCGCGCGACGCTTCCATTGGCGCGGACCTCGACGACGTCGAGGTTGGCCATTTGCAGACGCGCTGCGAGCGCCGCGGAGATGAGCAGCGCGTTGTCCCAGGTGAGCTGGGTAAGTGGCTGGGGCAATTCCTGCAGCCACGCGTTGTTGGCGTGCCGGCCATCGCCGATGCGCGGGTCACGCGCGAACACCAGCTCGAGGTTGGTATCGCTCCACGTGGTCGAACCAGGTGCCAGGTGCGTGAGCTCTGCGGCGATCCCGGCGCGCAGAGCCGGTCGCTCCGGCGTTGCAGCGCTGCCCTGCACGATGCCGGCGCGCAGCGTGGCATCGAGAAACGCGTCGAAGTCGCCGGGGTGCTGCTCGCGCCAGAACGCCGTGACGATGGCGTGGCCGTCGGGATCGATTGCGCCCGACATGGCGGCGATCACCTCGTGCAACGACCGGCCGCGATAGAGCGGTGCGATGCACGGCTGCTGCAACGAGGCCGTGCCGTCGTACGCGCGTGCATCTCCCCAGCTTTCCAATGCGTGCGACGCGGGGAGGTGCCAGTCGCAGAGGTGCGCGGTTTCGTCGAGATACAAGCCGTGATGTGCCTTGAACGTTACGCGTCGCAGCGCCTGTTCGAATGCGAGATCGGCCGGCGCGGTGTACACCGGGTTGGCACCCGAGACCAGCAGCAATTCGACCTTGCCGGCGTGCATGTCGGCCGCAAGCGTGGCAATCGACTGTGCCTCCTCGCCGGCCTCGGCCGGTATGGGCGGCAACAGCAGGACCGTGCTCCCCACATTGCCGAGGCGTTCGTTGATCAGGTGTGCGAGCGCGTGTACATGCATGGGCTGGCGTTCGCCTGCGACCACGATCGACGCGCCACGATGCTGCGACAGATCGTCGACGAGTGCCTTCATCCACGTCTCCGGCACCACGGGTCGGGTGGGACCGTCGGGCAGCACGCCGAGGGCGTGGGCGATCGCATACGCGGCGAGCGGGATATCGCTCGCACGCATCGGCATACGGTGATCCGCGTTGGCGCCGGTCAGCGTCGGGGTGCACTCGATCGCGTAGAGGCGACTTCGCATCGCAAGCGGCGCGTCGGCTCGACGTGTCGCGCTGAAGTCGAGCGCGTAGCGGACGCAGCCGGGCATGTCGTCGAGAAAGTCGGCATCGAGCGTCAGGACGGCCTTCGCCAGGTCGAACCGGTAGATCGCCTCGTACGGCCGGCCGTAGGCCAGGCGTGCGCCCGCGTAGCTGCGATCGCGATTGAGCGGCTGCCAGCGATGCCATTGCGCCTGCGGGTAGCGCGATAGCAGGGCGTGCATCTGCGCGCTCAGGCTCGGCGAGGTCGTGGCCTCGGTGAGAATGCGCAATCCGTCGCCGCGTCGCGCATCGATCTGGCGCAGCCGTGCGCTCAGCGCGGTGTCGAATGCGGTCCACGTGCTTATGGCGCCGTGCTCGCGTACTGCTTGCGATCGGTCAGGGTCCCACAAGTCGAGCACCGCGGCCTGTGCGAATACGTCCGTCGCGCCGAGACTGGCAGGATGCGATGGGTTGCCTTCGATCTTGGTGGGCCGCCCCATGTTGCACTCGACCAGAACGCCCATGCCGTAGCCGTCGCGCGGAAGCGTCGAGGCATAGAACAACGGTGTGCCGTAGGTCTGCTGCGC
>DATKLH010000003.1:0-14951 GCA_035542515.1 Casimicrobiaceae bacterium | reverse complement strand
CAGACGCAGGCGCAGGTCCCGCTCCTGCGCCTCGAGCAGCTCTATCCGTTCCCGACCGAGGCGTTGCGCGCCGAGCTCGAGCGCTATCCGAATCTGCGCGACGTCGTATGGACGCAGGAGGAGACTCGCAACCATGGCTCGTGGTACCTGGTGCGGGACTCGCTCGACCGTGCGCTGCCCCCTGGAGCCACGTTGCGATACGCTGGCAGACCGGCGTCGGCCCCGACCGCCGTGTGCAATGCCCTGCAGCACCGCGCGGAGGAGGAGGCATTCGTCGCGCGAGCTCTCGGACTCGCAGCCGACTGACGCTCGCCTTCGCCACGGAATCGCCGCGAGAGCCGTGTCTGTATCGCGGTGTGCGCGCGCAGCGCAGTCGCGCGGCCCGTGCGGCTGCGGCGACGCTCAGATGCTGCGTTCCACCTCGTGGTTGTGCGTGCGAGGCAGCAGGTAGGTATGCGATGCCGACGCGAAGTTGAGGAATGCGTCGGGTTCCATCGGGCGCGCGAACAGGTAGCCCTGCAACAGGTCGCAGCCCTGGCTCGCGAGATAGTTGGCCTGCGCGCGCGTCTCGACGCCTTCCGCGATCGTGCGAAGGCGCAGCCCCTTGGCGAGGCCGATGGTCGCCCGCACGATCGACGCGTTCGCGTCGCTCGTGGTGAGGTCCGCAGTGAAGCTGCGATCGATCTTGAGCGCGTCGAGGTGGAAACCCTTGAGGTAGCTCAGTGACGAGTAGCCGGTGCCGAAATCGTCGAGCGCGATCGACACGCCGAGCGCCTTGAGATCGGCCAGCACCGCCTTGCTGCGCGTGGTGTCGTCCATCAGCAGCGATTCCGTGAGCTCGAGCTCGAGCAGCTGCGGGTCGAATCCGGTCGCGTCGAGAACAGCCCTCACGGTCGTGGCAAGCGACTCCTGGCGGAACTGGCGGCTCGACACGTTAACCGACACCGGGATGCGCGGAAGTCCGCGCGAGTACCAGTAGTCCATCTGGGTGCACGCCGAGTGCAGCACCCATTCGCCCATGGCGCCGATGAGCCCGGCTTCCTCGGCGATGGGCACGAACTGCGCAGGCAGCACGAGCCCGTAATCGGGATGGTTCCAGCGGATCAACGCCTCGGCGCCGGCGAGGCGGCCGTTGCGCGCGGAGATCAGCGGCTGGTAGTGCAGGAGAAGCTCGTTGCGCTCGATCGCGTGGAACAGCGCGTTTTCCATCGACAACCGGTTGCGCGCGCCCGCGCTCATGTCGACGGTGTAGAGCACCAGGCAATCGCCGCCACGTGCCTTCGCCTTGTACATCGCGGTGTCGGCGTTCTTCAGCATGACCTCGGCTTCGGCGCTGCTGTCCGGCGATGCGCAGACGCCGATCGACGCAGTGATGTGCAGGATCTGGCCCTCGACCGTGAACGGCTGCTTGAGCGCGCGCAGGCAGCGCTGTGCCACGCGCACCGCGGTCTCGGTCTCCTGCAGCCCCGGCAGCAGTAGCACGAACTCGTCGCCGCCCCAGCGCGCGAGCGTGTCCCATTCGCGCGTGCAGCCCTTGAGCTTGGTCGCCACCTGCCTCAGCAGCGCGTCGCCGACGCCATGCCCGAGCGTGTCGTTGATGTTCTTGAAGCGGTCGATGTCGATCATCAGCACCGCGAGCAGCAGCCCTTCGCGGCGCGCCTGCGCGAGACCCAGCGCGAAACGTTCCTCGAGCAGGAAGCGGTTGGGCAGCGTGGTGAGGTGATCGGTGCGCGCGACCTCGTGCAGATGCTGCTCCATTTCCTTGCGGTCGCTGATGTTGCGCGAGATGCACAGCAGCTCGCTGGTCTGCTCGCCACTCGCGCCATGCATCAGCCGCAGGGTCGATTCGAGCCAGATGTAATGCTGGCTCGCGTTGCGCATGCGGAAGATCACCGTGCGCAGCATGTTCGTCTGCTCGGCCTGCACGAAAGCGTCCTGCACCGTGCCGAAGTCCTCCGGGTGCACGAATTCGAACAGCGAGCGCTGCAGGAGCGCGGTATGGTCGATACCGAGCATCGCGCCGGACACCGGCGAGGCGAAGGTGATGACCCCGCCGCTGGTGTGCTTGGTGATCAGATCGCTCGAGTTGTCGGTGATGAGCTGGTAGCTCGTCATCGTCTCGATGAGCGTGTGCTCGCGCTCGTTGAGCCGCTGGGTGAGACGATTGAACGCGGTGGTGAGCGAGCGCACTTCGCCGCTGCCCTTTTCGCCATGGAGCGGCGCGATCATGCCATGTGAGGCCGAGTAGCCCGCAAGGTGCTCGGTGAGCGACACCAGCGGGCGCATGAGGTAGCGCGTCAAGACCCAGACCGCGAACACCACCGCGGCGCACGCGAACAGCAGCAGCAGCGTGAAGCGCTGGATCAGGTCGCGCACCGGCTGGAAGGCCTCCTCGGTGGGATAGACGGCGCCGACGATCCAGTTCGACGACGGCACGTGGTAGTACGAGATCAGCGAGGGTCGCGACTTGCCGTCGACGCTCTGGTCGGTCCCCTCGAATCCCTGGATCGCGCGATCGAACAGCGCGTTGGTGCCGGGCTCGAACGCTCGCTTGGCGAGTCGTGCCGCGTCGGGATGGATGATGAGCTTCCCATCCGCAGTGGTAATGAACAGGTAGCCGGTCTTGCCAATGACCGTCTTGGCGATGTTGCCTAGCATGCCCGGCTTGGTGAGCCCGAGGCTGCCGCTCAGGATGCCGATGAACCGGCCGTCCTTGGCGAAGACCGGCATCGTCAGCACGAGCACCGTGTTGCCGTCGCCGACGTTGGTCAGGAATGGTTCGGAGATGACCGGCTCGTGGCGGTCGAGCGTCGCGCGGATATAGGAGCGCCAGCGTGCGTTGTCGCCGCGACGTCCGGGCCGGAACGGTCGCTCGGCGAGCAGGATCCCTTCGCTCGAGAAAAGGAATACCGAGCGATCGAACGCCGCGAACAATCCGGTGTTGTTGTCGAGATAGCGCTGCGCCGCATCGGAGGAAGCCAGATCCGCATCGCTCACCTCGAGCGCGCTCAGCATGAGCACACGCTGCAGCGCCTGCAGCTTCTGATCGACCTCGTCGGTGATCCGTTGCACCAGCGTGCTCTGCTCGGTGATCGTCACGCTGGTGAGCCGCGCGCGGAACGATTCGAGCGACACGTAGCCGACGGCGAAGATGGCGAGCAGGAACAACGCGGAGGTCGCCATTGCCGTGCGCGTGGCAAGCGACGGCCGCGCCAGTCGGCGCCACTCTTTCGACAGGTCGGCTGGAGCAAACACGAGGATCGGGGCCTAGCGTCGGGCTGTAGCGTTCACGACGGCGGCTAAAGCAAGGCATGTGCCGTCCCCGACGAGAGGTCGTACGAGCCCGCCTGCGGCCCGTCAACCCGTTGTATTTACAAGAGCGCACTCGCGCCGAGCGGCGCCTTTCGTCGGCTGGAACGCAGTCATTTCGGCCGGCGATCAGTCGTATCCGACAACGCGCGCAACCTACGTCGTCGGCTGTCGCGGCGGTTCGCCAACCATGCCAGATCAGTGGTCGACGACCCGACGACGGACCGCGTCGAGGGTCGCCGCACAGGATTGAGAAACCTTGAGAGCGACAAGGGAATCGGCCCGCGTGCGGCCGAGGTTGATCGCGGCAATGGGTTTCCCCGATTCCACTGCATGCGTGCAGAAGCGAAAGCCGGAATAGACCATCAGCGACGATCCGACCACCAGCATCGCGTCTGCACGTTCGAGCGCACGTTTGGCTTCTGCCACGCGCGGCGCCGGAACGCTATCTCCGAAGAACACCACGTCGGGCTTGAGCACGCCGCCACAGTGGCTGCAAACCGGCGCACGGAAATCGTCGATGCAGCTCGACTCGAGCGCCGCGTCCCCGTCGGCCAGCGCCGCCGCGGAGACATCGACCAGATGCGGATGCGCTGCTTGCATGTCGAGCTGGATCGACTCGCGCGCGTGCCGAGTGCCACAAGCGAGACACACCGCCGTTGCGAGACTGCCGTGCAGCTCGATGACATCTTGACTGCCCGCCGACTGGTGGAGACCATCGACGTTCTGCGTGACCAATCGCTCGATGCGGCCGGTGGCCTGGAGGTCCGCGAGCGCATGGTGCGCGGGATTGGGCCTTGCGCGTGACATGATCGGCCAGCCCACCATGCTGCGTGCCCAGTAGCGCCGGCGTGCCCGTTCATCGCCGAGGAAATCTTGCCACAGGATCGGCGCACTGCGCTTCCACGCGCCGTCCGCGTCGCGATAGCTGGGAATGCCCGAGTCGGTGCTGATCCCCGCGCCGGTGAGCACGAACAGGCGTGGATGCTGTTCCACGAATCGGCACAGCGCATCGATCGCCTGCTGCTCGCATGTCGTCGAGGCGGTATCGGCAACGGCGGTCGATGTGGCGTCCATGCGGCTCGGCGTAACGATAGTCGATCACGATACTCTACGCCACGACCGCGTGCCGCAGTCCAAGGCTCTACGCGACCGAACGCCCAACCTGCGGCGTGAACCGCAAGTCCTCGAGCGTCGCGATCTCACCCCACCAGTCCGGCAAGGCCGGCGTAGACGCCGAAACCGGCGGTCAACGCGATCACCACCGCGACGATGCCTGCATACGCGCCACTCAGGCGATAGGGCTGCGGTAGCCGCCGTGCGAGCAGGTAGAGAAAGCCGAGCACGATCGGCAGCAACAGCGCGTTCATCACCTGGACGCCGACGCTGAGTTTCACCAGGTCGACACCGGACGCGACGATGAGGCCGCCGGTGGCGAGCGACACCGTGTAGATGCCGTAGAACCATGGCGCCTCGCGCGCGGAATACACGAGCGAATGCCGGGTGCCGAGCACCTCCGACAGCGTGCGCGCGATGGTGAGCGTCACCACGATCGTGGCCACGAGCGCCGCGCCCGACATGCCCAGCGCGAACAGGATCGTGCCGGTGCGCTCGCCGAGGAACGGGGTGATCGCATGCGCGATGTCTTGCACGGTATCGAGCGTACCGCCTGCACCTTTGGCGCCCAGCGTCGCCGCTGTCGCGATCAACACGGCTGCCATGATCACTTGCGTCACGACCGCTCCGATCGCCGTGTCGTAGCGTGCGGCGCGCAAGTCCTGCAGCCTGAGCTTCTTTTCCACGACGGCCGATTGCTGATAGAACACCATCCACGGCATGATCACCGCGCCGATGTTGGCGGCGACCAGGTACAGGTACTGCGGGTCGCGCCACGCGATGCGTAGCGCGCCCGCGGCGATCGCGGCGCCATCCGGCTGCGCCTGCCACGCGACGATCAGGAACACGAGCTCGAATGCCCCGATTGCCAGCGCGATGCGCTCCACCGACAGATACGAGCCGGTGTACGCCATCATGGTGAGTCCGCCGACGACCACGCTCATGGTGAGCCACGACGGCACGCCGAACAGCGAGCCCACTGCGGCGAGGCCGCTGAGCTCGCTCAGCAACGCACCGATGCACGCGATGGCAAGCGTGCCCACCGATGTCCACGCCCATGCATTGCCGTAATACTCGCGGATCAGCTCACCGTGCCCCTTGCCGCTCACGATGCCGAGCCGCACCGTCAGCTCCTGCACGATGAACAGGATGGGAACCAGGATCGCCTGCAGCAACAGCAGTCGATAGCCCCATGCCGCTCCACTTTGTGCAGCGGTGATCACGCTGCCCGCGTCGGTATCGGCGAGCATGACGACGAGTCCCGGACCGGCGACGGCGACGAAGCGCGCCCAGCGGCGCGAAGCGATGCTGGAACCGAACAGAAGCGGGGCGGGGGTGGACATGAAAGCCGCTCAAATGAGAATGATTCTCAAGTTACCCGCTTCGGTCACGCGTGGGAAGCTTCGTTTGGGCGGCCTTTGACGCACGTCAAACGCCGTCGATACCAACGCATCGCGACCTGCAAGAGCTCGCTGGATGCAGCGCAAGCTGCGAGGATCATCTGACCGCCTCGTGCCTAGAGCGGCCGAGCGTCGATCGGATCGCGACGAGCGCACGTCTCGCGCCAAGCGATGGCGCCCGCGCGAAGTAAACTTGCATCGCGGACAACACCCGGCCCCGCCTGTCCCTCGCCACGCATCCATCGCATGCCCAACGACGACGTCAAGCGCTATCGCGACAACCTGCGCGATGAGCTCAACGGTGCGGCGCTTTACACCGCGCTCGCCGCCGCGGAGGAGAATCCGATCCGCAAGGATCTGTTCCTGCAGCTTGCGCAGGCGGAGTCCAAGCACGCCAAGTTGTGGCAGCAGAAGCTGACTGAAGCCGGCGTGGCTCCTGAGTCGTTTGCGCCCAACTTTCGCACGCGATTGCTCGGCCGGCTCGCGCAACACTTCGGTCCGCGGTTCGTCCTGCCGACCATCGCCGCCGCGGAGTTCGTCGATCGCAACAAGTACGCCGGTCAGGCCGATGCGCACGCGATCTCGGCGGAAGAGCGCGGCCATGCGGCTGTGGTCCAGGCGATCGCGCAGAACCAGCATGGAGCCGGCGTAACGGGTGCCGACATCGCGCAAGCCGAGCCGTGGCACCGCCGCGCGTCCGGAAACAACCTGCGTGCTGCGGTGCTGGGCGCGAACGACGGACTGGTCTCCAACTTCTGTCTCATGATGGGCGTCGCGGGCGCCGGAACGTCGAACCAGGCGATTCTGGTCACCGGTCTTGCCGGGCTCATCGCGGGCGCATGCTCGATGGCGCTCGGCGAGTGGCTGTCGGTGACCAATGCGCGCGAGCTCGCGAGCACGCAGCTCGCGCGCGAAGCCGAGGAGATCGAGCAGACGCCGCAAGCCGAGCAGCACGAGCTCGCGCTGATCTTTCAGGCCAAGGGGCTCGACAAGGACGAGGCGCGACGCGTCGCGGCGCAGATCATGCGCGACAAGAAGGGCGCGCTCGATACGCTGGCCCGCGAGGAGCTGGGCATCGATCCCGCGGAGCTCGGCGGGAATCCGTGGAGCGCTGCGGGCACGTCGTTCGGCCTGTTCTCGGCAGGCGCGCTGTTTCCGATCCTCCCGTTCCTGTTCCTGACCGGAACGATGGCGATCGTCGCGAGCGTCGCGCTGAGCGCTGTGGCGCTGGCCGCGATCGGGACGTTGACCTCGCTGTTCAACGGGCGCAGCCCGTGGTTCTCGGCGCTGCGGCAGGTCGCCTTCGGATGTATCGCGGCCGCCGTGACCTACGGCGCGGGTGCGGCCTTCGGTGTGTCGCTATCGTGAAGCGAGCTCGTCTTCGCAGGCGTGATCAGAACGCCCTGGACACGCCGATGATGACCGTATTGCGGCGCGTGCCCCTCGCGACCGCGTAGGCGGCGTCGCTGGGGAACAGCCCGATGAAGCTCAACTGCACGTTGACGCCGTCGAGATCCACGCCGATGCCGGCTTGCAGGTCGTACAGCGCGTCGGGACGCGGCACGTAGCTGTTGGGCCGGTCGCGCGAGAGGACGCCGGCGTGCCCCAGCAGCCTCACCTGATCGGTGATCGGCAACGCACCGTTGATCTCGCCGTAGATCGCGTGCGCCGGCTGTCCGTAATAGCGTGGCGACCAGTACACGCGTCCGCTGACATTGCGAAACGCGAAGCCGCCGTAGATCTCCTGGTAGTCGTAATCGCGTGAGCCGCGCGTGATGGTCGCGTTGACGCCACCTTCGAAGCTCCAGCCCGACTCGACGCGGCCCGCGTAGCCGACGAAAGGGATCGCCTGAACGCCGGTCCCGCCGCTGTCAGGGAAGCGAATCGAGGATGCGAACATGCCCCCATACCAGCCGGTCGGATCGTCGTACGCGAGCGAACCTTGCACGGCCGGCCGATCATCGCTCAGCGAAACGCCGCGGTAGCGATAGTCGGATACCACGCCGAGCGTGCCGCTGAGCTGCGCCGAAGCAACGTTCGCCGTTAACGCGACCGCCAGCAGCAGCGCGCAGCGGTAAGCGACGATTTCACAACGCGCCCGGTGTCGGATTCTGGGCGAACGAGCACGAGCACGCGCAGCTGTGCGCCGCGCGTGCGACGGCGTTGCAGGCGTCCACCAAGACGGCGGCGCCGTGCGAGGACTGCGCGGCGAGGGCGGCACGCAGCGGCTGCGCCTGCAGGTTGGGGTCCAGTTCACGCAGCAGGGCGACCAGGCCGGTGACGTGAGCCGCGGCGAACGACGATCCGCTCACGAAGCCCCAGCGGTGGCCGGTGATCGAGGTCGGAATGTCGCGTGCGGGTGCGGCCAGAAGATCGATCGGCGGATGCTGCCCGTCCTCCCCGTCGATGGCAAGCACTCCCCGGTGCGAGGCCGGAAAACCGCCATCGCGGGCGGTGGGGTCCACCGCGCCCACCACGGTGATGCCGCGCGCCAGGGCGACATCGATCAGGCGCGCGAGCAGTCGATCGGGCGGGCCCCCGATGCTGAGGTTGATCACCTGCACCCGGGACTCGAGCGCGAACTGCAGTGCCTTCGCGACCGTGAAGCTGCTGCACATGGCGGCCTGCATCTGGGGCTCGCGTTGCCAGCACGCGCGCAATGCAAGCAACGTCGCATCGGGCGCGATGCCGGCCACGCCGACGCCGTTGTCGGGTCGCGCAACGATGATGCCGGCGACGGCGGTTCCGTGCAGCTCGCCGATCGGCGCGCGGTCGTCGACGAAATTGCGGGCCTCGATCAGCTGGCCGACGAGGTCGGGGTGGTCGAGCTCCACGCCGGTGTCGATTTCGGCAATCCGCACGTGCTTGCCGGTCGCTACGCGATGCAGCTCCTCGAGATGCCACTCGCGCGCGCCCGGCTGCAACGGATACAGCGGGTCGCTGTGCGCCAGCGTATGCAGGACGTTCATCGACTGCGCCGATTCCACGCGCGGATCGCGTTCGAGCTGCTCGACGACGCTGGCAAGCGACGTTGCGCTGCCGGCCTCCATGACGAAGCAATCGACCCCCAGCGCAGGCATCGGCCATTCGTTCACGATGCGCAGGTCGTGCTGCTGCGCGATCGCCTCGGCGATGCGACGGCGGGCTTCGCGCCCCGCACGCGGGTCGTAGCTGCCCGCGTAGGCAAGGTCGGGCCGGAAATGCGGCGCCGGCATGCGCAGCATCACGAGCAGGTGCCTCTCGTTGCCCGGTTGCGCATCGTCGATCGAGCTCGCCGAAACCTGCGCGCCAGCCGTCGAGAGCGCAAGACCAAGGGCTGCGAGGATCCACGCGATGCAAAGCGCGGCGCGCATCATCGGCCTCCGCTGCGCTCGAGCGGCTCGGCGAGCACTACGGCGCGCTCACGCCGCAAGGCATCCCGTGCGTCGGTGATGCGGTCCGGAGCCACGTCGATGACGTACGCGCCCTGCGGTGTAGGACCGCTGACGATGTTGGCACCCACGTCGCGCAGCACGCGGCGCAATTCAGGCTCGGTGGTGGACGGGTCGAAGACGACCACGAGCGATCCGGTGCGCGGGGCGGTCGAATCGGGCGAGGCGAGCGTGCGATAGATCACCGGCCGCTCGCTCGCGTGCCATACGGCGCCGCCGAGAACCATGATAGCCGCAAGCTGCGCCGCGACGGCCCATCGCAGCCACCTAGGCGAGCGCGCCGAGTCCTTGCGGCGCACCGGGACATCGGCCGCATCGCGCAGCTCGAGATGGTTGCGCAGCTTGTTGAACGGACCGCTGGTGCCGCTTTCGCGCGCGCCGCTGACGCACGCCGCATGCAGCGTGCGAAGCCATTCGATCTCGGAGCGGCAACGCGCGCAATGGTCCACGTGCTGCTCGACCATGGCGAGCTCGCGCGCTTCGAGCTTTCCGTTGACGTACCAGGGCAGCAGCGCATCGACCACCTTGTGCACGCTGGGATCGAAGGGAAGGACGTTGCTGCTCATGGCGGCGTCACCGACTCGACGGCTCGATCCGCACGAAACGGCGAGGGCGTTGTAGGCCACACACCCCTGCAGCGGCAGAGATTGACAGCCGCTCGCATCGTAGGGATGCGTTCGATCGAAGGCGGGGTTGCACGACAGCGGCGCATATGCGGTAAACCATGGACGCATGATCGTATTCCGCCCGCTGCGCGAACGCCGAGCCTTCCTCGGCATGCAAGCGAATTCAACAACATAGAAGCCTCGCGCGGATAGCGTCAAGGCCGCGGCGGCCATCGCGGCGAGGCCGATAGGCCCGCGAAGCGTGGGGTTCGCCCCGAATTTGACATCCGCCGCAGCCTCCGACAATATGACGTTGGCATGAGAGTGCCGGGCGGCGCGTCCGGCAACACGATCGCTACGAGGGGAAGCCTGCGGCATGGCGTACGCGCGACAGGACGGCGTTGTGGTTGGCGGATGGGCAGCGCATCGCTTCGTCGTCGCCCTCGCCGTTGCGCTGCTCGCCGTCTGTACACCGCTGCACGCCGCGCCGGGCAAGACGGACCCGGCGATCGTCAACGTGTTTCGCTTTTTCAACACGTCCACCGGCGTCCACTTCTATACCGCCGATCCGGTCGAGCGACAGTACGTCATCGATCACTACAAGAACCTGGTCGACGAAGGCGCGGTGTACCGCGCGCTCGGATCGTCGACTGCCGGTGCGATTCCGGTGTACCGCTTCTACAACCGCATCACCGGAGCCCACTTCTATACCGCCGACCCGGTCGAGCGCCAGCGCGTGCTGAGCACGCTGCCGCAGTTCAGCGACGAAGGCGTCGTGTTCTATGCCTACGCGGACGACGCGATCGACCATGTGGCGGTTCATCGCTTCTACAACGTCCAGACCCAGACGCATTTCTTCACGGCGTCGGAGTCCGAACGCGATTATGTCGCTCACACCTATCCCCAGTTCGTCTACGAAGGCATCGCCTGGTACGCGTTGCCGCTCGCCCCGGGTGCGGAGGTCGCCGCCCGCCGCGACGCGTTCCGGTTGCTCGACCAGGCGACGATGGGACCCACGCCCGCCGACGTCGACAACGTGGTCCGGATGGGTGCGGCCGCCTGGCTGGAAGACCAGCTCAATCAGCCGGCTTCGGGTTATCCGGATCCGCTGTTCTGGTACGTGTCGCTCGATGAATCGCCGACGTGCAAGTTCAGCGCGCCGCGCACTTCCGCGACCTACGCGTGCGCGCGCGACCAACTCACGCTGTTCAACCTGCGGCGACAGTTCTTCCAGAACGCGCTGAACGGAAGCGACCAGCTGCGCCAGCGCGTCGCGTGGGCGCTGTCGCAGATCTTCGTGATCTCGGGCATGAAGGATCCCGACCTCGAGACCGGCTACGTCCAGGCCCGCTACCAGAACATGCTCGCGCAGGAGGCATTCGGCAACGTCGAGACGCTGCTCACGAAGGTCACGTTGTCGCCCGCAATGGGACACATGCTCGACATGGTGGACAACGCGAAGGCCGATCCCAAGGAAATGACCGAGCCCAACGAGAACTATGCACGCGAGCTGCTGCAATTGTTCTCGATCGGCACACGCGAGCTCAAGCCCGACGGCACGCCGCTGACCGACGCAGCGGGCGCACCGATTCCCACCTATGGACAGGCCGAAGTTCGCGCGTTCGCGCGCGCGCTGACCGGCTGGACCTATCCCAAGTTCGACGCCGCGCAGGCACGCGGCAACGACGACGATCGCTACTACGCCAAGGACATGGTCAGCGTGCCGGATCGGCACGACATGAACAGCAAGAAGCTCCTGCGCGGCATCGAGCTCCCGGCGGGGCAGACGCCGGAAGCCGATCTTGCCGCAAGCGTTCGCAACGTGTTCCTGCATCCCAACGTCGGGCCATTCCTCGGCACCCAGCTGATCCACCAGCTTGTGACCGGCAATCCGAGCCCGGCGTACGTCGCGCGTGTCACGGCGGCGTTCGAGAACAACGGGCAGGGCGTTCGCGGCGACATGAAAGCGATCTTGCGCGCGATCCTGCTCGATCCCGAAGCGCGCAATGCGCCGGTCGACAACCCGGACTACGGCCGCTTCAAGGAACCGGCCTTGTACGCGACCGGCTTGCTGCGCTCGCTCGGGGTAGGCTCCGACGGCATCGGGCTCGACGATGTCGTGAAGTCGATGGGCCAGAACATCTTCTATGCGCCCACGGTGTTCAACTATTTCCCGGCGGATTACAAGGTGCCGGGCACCGACCTGACTGCGCCACCGATGGGCATCCACAACACCAACACCGTGCTCGCGCGCAGCAACTTCGTGCAGCAATTGCTCTATGAAGGAGGACTGGATCGCGACGACGAAGTGGCGGGCGCCACCGGCACCAAGCTCGACATTCGCGCTTACGCCGCGCTAGCCGGCGATGCACGCAAGCTCGTCACCGAGATCGACAATCGATTGTTCGGCGGCGGCATGCCACCGAACATGCGCAACGAGATCTACCTGGCGGTGCAGGCGATCGATGCGGGCGACACGAAGGAACGCGCGCGCACCGCGCTCTATCTCGCGGCCACGGCGTTCCAGTACCAGGTGAGTCGATGAGCGCCAACCGCGACCGTTTCCCCGATCCACTTCGTCGCCGCCTGCTCGGCGGACTTGGCGCCGTGACGGCGAGCGGTCTTGTGCCTCGTCTTGCATCGCTCGCCGTGCCGACGGCACGGGCGCAGGCAACCGGCGATTACCGTGCGCTGGTCTGCATCTTTCTCTACGGCGGCAACGACAGCAACAACATGGTCGTGCCGATCGACGACTACGCGCAGTACGACGCCGTCCGCGGTCGTTCGAACGTCGGCCTCGGTGCCAACGAGCTTGCGGTCATTACCCCTGCATCACCGGGGCGCAAGTACGGACTGCATCCGCAACTGCGCGACCTCGCGCCGTTGTTCGCCGCGAAAAAGCTGGCGGTGGTGTGCAACGTCGGCACGTTGGCGGCGCCGCTCACGCGCGCGCAATACCTCGCCGGTACCGGGAAGGCGCCACGCAATCTGTTCTCGCATTCCGACCAGCAACTGCAATGGCAGGGCCTGGTGCCGGGCGCGATCGCGAACACCGGATGGGGAGGGCGCCTGGCCGATGTGACCTCCGCCGGCAACGCGCTGCTTGGCATTCCAGGCGTGCTTTCGGTTTCGGGCGATGCGCTGTTCACCATCGGCGTGACATCGATTCCCTTGGCGTTGCCGGGCGATGGCGGCAACGGCCTGTCGGGCGATTACGAGTCAGCGGCAGGCCAGATTCGCTACGCGGCATTGCAGAAGCTGTTGCTCGTGGATCGGGACGCAACGCTGGTGGGCAAGGCCGCTGACGTGATGGCGCTCGCCTTGAAGTCCGCGAAGGCGATCAATGAAGCCGTCGGAACGGTGCCGCCGGCAGTGCAGACCGCGTTCGACGGCGTCTACTCGGACATCGGCAATCAGCTCTCGCGTGTGGCCACGCTGGTGGCGGCACGCGACGCGCTCGGCGTTGCGCGGCACATCTTCTTCTGCTCGATGGGAGGATTCGACACCCACGCGAGCCAGCGTTCCGGCCAGGATGGATTGTTCGCCGATCTGGGACCGGCGCTCGCCGCATTCCAGGGCGCGATGGACGGACTCGGCGTTGCGCCACAGGTCACGACCTTCACCATGTCGGATTTCAGCCGCACGTTCCGCGTGAATGCGAACGACGGCACCGACCATGCCTGGGGTAGTCACCAATTCGCGCTCGGCGGGGCGGTCAAGGGCGGCACCTTCTATGGGACCTTCCCGACGCTCGCGCTGAGCGGTCCGGACGACGCTGGCACCGAAGGCCAGTGGATTCCCACGACATCCCTCGACCAATTCGGTGCGACGCTCGCGCGCTGGTTCGGTGTTCCGGCCGCGTCGTTGCCGCAGGTCTTTCCCAATGTCGGGGCGTTCGCGAACGCCGACCTGGGCGTTCTCGGCTGACCCGCTTCAGCCCTGACGTTCACGGGTGCCCAAGAGCACCCAGCCGGACGCCGTCACCACGAGCACCGTCAGCGACAACACGGCCGCCGTATACGCCGAGGCGATCGACCACGGATTCGCGATGTCGCGCTCGAGCGCGAAGCCCAGCGCCAGCATCATCACCACGCATACGCTCCAGCGCCGCATGTAGCAAGGCAGGTGGACGCGCTGCCGAATGTTGTGCTGGAGCGCGGCGGCGCGCTTGAACAGGTCGCGGTGCGAGGCGTCCATGAACAGCCAGCCCCAGAACCAGTAGCGGTAGAGCAGGCTCAGCAGCGACTCGTTGGGCGAGCCGAACAGCGACGTGTCGACGAACAGCATGGCACTCGCGGCGAGAACAGTGGCAGCACTCCGACGGCGCAGCGAGCGCCGGCGACTCCAAGGCGGTTGTCAACGCTTTATCGGCGCGCCGTCGAGCGCGGACAACCCCCCGCATAGACCGTGCGTCGGACGCGAACGTTCGACGCATGGTCCATTGTGCCAACTGCGGCGGGCGAACGCCGCTGATCTGTGCTCGGCGGCGCCGCGTCACCGACGCTGCTGCGACAAAAGCGCTACACCACGGCCGTCGATGCGAGCTCGAACTCGGGACCGATCGCGTTCCGCAATGCGTCGTCGACCGTCTCCAGCCAGATGAAACGCATGCGCTTGCGCGCCTCCTCGGGAATGTCCTCGAGATCGCGGCGGTTGCGACTCGGCAGCATCACGGTGTCGATGCCCGCGCGCTGTGCGGCCAGTACCTTCTCCTTGATGCCTCCGACCGGGAGCACCAGTCCGCGCAGGCTGATCTCGCCGGTCATCGCAAGGTCGTGACGCACAGGCTTGTTCATCGCGAGCGAGGCAAGCGCGGTGAACATCGCGACACCGGCGCTGGGCCCGTCCTTGGGGATCGCCCCGGCGGGAATGTGCATGTGGACGTCCGACTTCTCGAAAATCGACGGGTCCACGCCCAGCTGCGTCGCGCGTGCCTTGACCAGCGTGAGCGCGGCCTGCGCCGACTCCTTCATCACATCGCCGAGCTGTCCGGTGAGGATCAGCCTGCCCGACCCGGGCGTGCGCGATGCCTCGATGAACAGGATCTCGCCACCCACCGGCGTCCACGCCAGCCCGGTCGCCACGCCCGG
>DATKLH010000002.1:0-2256 GCA_035542515.1 Casimicrobiaceae bacterium | reverse complement strand
CGCATCTTCAGCTCCTCGGGAACCACCGGCGTGCCCAAGTTCGCCGCAGTCAGTCACGCGATGATGCTGGAGCGCGTGTACCTGCGCAGCCTCGTGGCACGCGTCCCGGCCCAGCCCCGGGTGACATGCTCGATCAGCGGAGGCACCAACATCGGATTCGGCACGTTCCTGCAGGCATTGTGGCAGCGCGGGAGCGTCGTCCTCATGTCGCAACAGGACAACGTGGGCGCGGTGCTCGAGCGCCATCGCCCCAATGTCCTGGTCACCGCTCCGGTCACGCTGCAACAGCTCGTCGCGATGATTCCGGCCATCGCCGGCCCGATGCGCGGACTCGAAACGGTTATCGCCGCGGGTAGTGCGCTCTCCGACGGACTCTACGACATCGCGCGACAGCGACTGTGTCCCTACATCGTGTCTCTCTACGGGTCGGTCGAGGCCGGTGCGATCGCCTCGGCGCCCAAGAACGTGCTGTACCAACGTGCGGGCGCGGCGGGCTATGTCCTTCCCGGTCTGGAGATGCAGGCCGTCAACGAGCAGGGAGAGGCATTGCGTGCCGGGGAGGAAGGACTGATCCGTATCCGCGGGGCCACGTGCATCGAAGGCTACTTCGGTGATCCTGCGTCTTCGGCGAGCGTGTTTCGCGACGGCTGGTTCTATCCGGGCGACACGGGCTCGATCTCGGCCGACGGGCTGCTCACGCTGGGTGCGCGCGCAAGCGAGGTGATCAACAGCGGCGGCAACAAGATCAGCCCGCAGGTCATCGAGGAGCTGCTGATGAGCGTGCCGGGCATCCGCGATGCGGCCGCCTTCGGGCTTGCGGATCCGATGGGCGTCACGCGCGTGTGGGCTGCGATCGCGACGTACGACAACGCACCACCCGATCACAATGCGCTCGATGCCAAGTGCCGCCAGCATCTCGCGGCGGCGGGGCCGAGCATGTTCATCCAGGTGCCGCAGATCCCCCGCAACGAGAACGGGAAGATCCTGCGCGACGAGCTGCGTCGCATCGCAACCGCCGCCATGCAACGCCAGCGCCAGGTTCACTGACCGCCTTGCCCATGACCGCCGCCAATATCACCGACGCCATCCGGCGCAACGCGCGCGTGCTGCCCGACATGCTTGCGATCCTGCGTCCGGACGGACAGCGCATGCCGTACCGCGACTTCGACGCCATGATCGATGCGATCGTCGCGCGCCTGCTGAGCGCGGGATTGCAGCAAGGCCGGACGATTGCGCTGCGCGAAGGCGAGCCCTACCGCGCGCTGGTGCTCGCTTTGGCGGCGGCGCGCCTGGGTGTGGTCGTTGCTCCCGATTCGTTCCCATCGCTCGATGCGTGCATCATCGATGCAGCGTCCGAGCCGATCGCGAACGTCAACGCCATCCATTCGGAGCAGGCATGGTGGCAGTCGATGCCCGCGCAAGCCTCTGCGCCGCCCACTCCGCCGCGCGGCGAGGCACCGTGTCGCATCTTCGCTGCGCGCGCGGATCCGTCACGCTTCGTCGTGGTCAGTCATGCCACGATGGCTGCTCGGGTGCGCAGCGACTGGCTCGGCATCTCCGCTCCCGCGCTGGGCACGCTATGTTGCGTCGATACAGGCACCGAAAGTGGCTTCGGGGCACTGCTCGCGATCCTCACCGCCGGCCACACGTTGAGCATCGCGAGCCACGTCGATCAAGTGGTGCCCGCGATCGCTACCTTCCGCTTCGATGGACTGATCATCGCGGCGCCCCTGTTGCAATTGCTGGTCGAAGCGTTGCCGCCCAACTTCGCGGGCCTTCCATCGCTGCGACGACTCGAGATCGAATCGACCGACTTGCCGCTCGCGCTTCTCGAAACGGTACGCAAGCGCCTTTGCGCGAATATTGCCGAGATCGTCCGGACACCGGAGACGGGTGGCATCGCGGCGACCTTCGGTGCCCACGACGCATCGGGCCGTCCGATCGGTTTCGTGCATCCGGACATCGACGTCGAGGTGGTCGACAGCGACAACCATTCGCTGACCAGCGGCCGCGAAGGCATGCTGCGCGTGCGGGGAGCGACGTACGCGTTCGCGGACCGGGATCGAGGCAACGCGTCCTCCATTCCATCGGGCGAGCACTGGATCCGCACGGATATCGCCGGCGCGGTGTTCGCCGACCAGGTGCTGCGCCTGCAACGCGCAAGCGACCCAGCGGCCCACTAGTCTCGCCAACGGCCCATGTGCGGGATGCCGATTCGCGCATCGTCGGACCAGCCATGACGATGCGCGACGCCGA
>DATKLH010000001.1:0-2003 GCA_035542515.1 Casimicrobiaceae bacterium | reverse complement strand
ATTGCTTGGCTTGCTCCTTCGACGAGGCCTCGAGCGCGCGTGCCGTCGACACGCGATGGAACGCGGTCTGCGCTCCCGCGATTGCGAGCAGCACGAGCAATGCGATCGCACCGATGCGCATGCGTCGTGCGACTTGCCTGCGCTTCAGCAGCTCGTGCGGGTCGTCGGTGTCGACCGGATGGATGCCGAGTGAGGAATGACGCTCCTGGGACATTGCTTTTCAGGCCTCCTGGCCGGATACGGGCGGGGTCGCGAGAGGCTCGCTGCGGCGCGCCGCCCGGCGCGCGAGGCGCTGGTGCACGCCCGCGTAGACGACCGGTACGAAGAACAGGGTGGACACGGTAGCGAACAGCAGGCCGCCGATCACGGCGCGCCCGAGCGGTGCATTCTGCTCGGCGCCTTCACCGATGCCCAGCGCCATGGGGATCATGCCGATGATCATCGCGAGGGCGGTCATAAGCACGGGACGGATGCGGGTCGCGCCGCCTTCGAGCGCGGCCGAGAGAATCGTGGCGCCTTCCTCGCGGCGCTGGCGCGCGAACGAAACGAGCAGGATGCTGTTCGCGGTTGCCACGCCCATCGTCATGATGGCGCCGGTCAGCGCGGGCACGCTGAGGGTGGTTCCCGTAACGAAAAGCATCCACGCGATGCCGGCAAGCGCCGCTGGAAGCGCCGCGACGATGATCGCCGCATCGATCCAGGACTGGAAGTTCACGACCACCAGCAGGTAGACGAGCACGATCGCCATGGCGAGACCGACGCCGAGTCCCACGAACGACGACTGCATCGTCTGCACCTGGCCGCGTAGGGTGAGCTGGCTTCCGCGCGGCAGGCGCGTGCGCATCTCGTCGACAAAACCCTCCACCCGCTTCGCGACGCTTGCGAGGTCGGTGCCTTGCACGCCCACGTACACGTCGACCGCTGGCGAGATGTTGTAGCGCGACACCACCGCGAGCTGCCGCGCCGGACTCGCTTCGACCAGGTTGCCGAGGAGCTGCGGCGCCGCGTTGCCGGTCGCCGCGGCGCTGTTGCTCGCCACCGGCATGCCGAGCAGCGTGTCGAGCGATTCGACGCGATATTGCGGCGTCTGCACGGTCACGTTGTACACGACCCCGTTCTGCGGATTGAGCCAGAACGCGGGCGCGGTCTGCGAGCTGCCGGACAGCGACACCAGCACATTTTGACCGACGTTGAACGCGCTGAGACCGAGTTGCTGCAAGCGCGTGCGGTCCATCTGCAGCGACAGCGCAGGCGCATCCATGCGTTGATGGACATGTGCGTCGACCGCGCCTGGAATCGTGCGGATCTGCTTGACCAATTCGCCGGCCAGCGCGGCGTTCCCAACCAGGTTGGAACCGGAGAACTGGACATCGATCGCGGCCGGCAGCCCGAAATTGAGGATCTGCGTGATGATGTCGGCCGGCTGGAAAAAGAACTCCACGCCAGGGAACGCGCGCGGCAGCTGCGTGCGCAACAGGTCGACGATCTCCGCGGTCGGTCGATGACCTTCGCGCAGCGACATCAGAATCTCGCCGTCGAGGGTGCCGATCGTTCCCGCGTTGCTGTACGAGAGGTTGATGCCGCTGTTGGGCACGCCGAGGTTGTCGAGGATCGTCTCGAGCTCGCTCGTGGGCACGAGTTGCCGGATGGTTTTCTCGACCTGGTCGGCGAGTCGCGCGGTTTCCTCGATGCGTGTGCCCGTCGGCGCGCGCATGTGCAGCCGGATCTGCCCTGCGTCCACGGTTGGGAAGAAGTCGCGACCGAGCACCGGGTAGAGCAGGCACGAGAGCGCGCAAAAGGCGAAGAACGCGATCGCGAACGGTCGCCGATGGGCGAGCACCGCCGACAGCGCGAGCGTGTAGTTGCGGCGCACGTGCTCGAAGCGATCGTCGAACGCGCGGTAGAGTCGCTGCACCAGGCCTGCACGAGCCTCGGCTTCGGCACTGCGATGACGCATCAGCAGCATGACCAGTGTCGGGACCAGCGTGCGCGACAGGATGTAC